>CAJFEW010000043.1 GCA_904374805.1 uncultured Neglectibacter sp. | reverse complement strand
GGACTCGTCTCCTTTCGGGAGGTACTTGGATTTGTGGTAAAACCATTGTACCATCTGGGCTGACGGGTCCTCAACTTTCATTTAACTTTACAGTCCGCACACATTCCCTGGGAGGTGCTTTGATGAAAACTCTGTACACGGGCGGCCCTATTCTGTCCCTGGATAGCGCCGGAACAGCCCAAGCCCTGCTCGTAGAGGACGGACGCATTCGGGCGGTGGGACCCCTGGACGACGTAGCCCCTCTGGCGCAAAACGCCAAAAAAGTCTCTTTGGAGGGGCGGACCCTGCTGCCCGCCTTTGTGGACGGCCACAGCCACATCACCGCGCTGGCCCAGACGCTGGGGTTGTGCCAGCTGTCCGGGTGCGGCAGCCTGGAGGAGATCGGGCGGAGGATGAGAGCCTTCCGGGAACGGTGGGACATCCCCGCCGGAGCGTGGGTCATCGGCTTTGGCTACGATCAAAACGATTTAAAAGAGGGGCGCCACCCCACCAAACGGGAGTTGGACGCCTTTTTGCCGGACTGCCCGGCTATGGTCACCCACGCCTCCGGGCACATGGGGGTGGTCAACTCTCTGGGACTGCAACAGCTGGGCATCACCAAAGACACGCCCCAGCCGGAGGGAGGAAAAATCGGAAAATGGGAGGACGGAACCCCCAGCGGCTACCTGGAGGAAACCGCCTTTACCTCCATGGGCTCCCGCATTCCCCGAGACCCGGAGGAGAACCTAAAAAACCTGCAGCGGGCCCAACAGGTGTACTTCTCCCATGGGATCACCACCATACACGAGGGACTTTGCCGTCAGCCGGAGTGGGACCTGCTGTCCTCCGCCGCCGGAAAAGGGCTGCTCCAGGGGGATGTGGCGGCCTACGTGGACATTCGGGACAGCGCTGCTTTGCTGGAAGAACACCGGGATTTCCTGGGACAGTATCACAGCCGGCTGAAAATTGCCGGATACAAGCTGTTCCTGGACGGATCTCCCCAAGGGCGCACCGCCTGGGTGGAGGAACCCTATCTGGGCGAAGAGCCAGGCTACCGGGGCTACCCCACTTACCAGGACGGGCAGGTGCTGGCATTCCTGGAGAAAGCTCAGCGGGAAGGGGTGCAAATTGCCGTCCACTGCAACGGAGACGCGGCGGCGGAACAGCTGCTGCGATGCTATGAACAGGCCTTTGCCCGGTATGGAAGGGAGACCCGGCCCCTTATGATCCACGCCCAGCTGCTGCGGCCGGATCAGGTGCCCCGTTTAAAGCCCCTGGGAATGGTGGCCTCCTTTTTCGTGGCCCACGTGTTCCACTGGGGAGACGTGCACGTGCAAAACTTCGGCCGGGAGCGGGCCAGCCAGATCAGCCCCACCCGCACAGCCTTGGAACAAGGCGTGGTGTTCGATTTCCACCAGGACTCCCCGGTCATCCCGCCCAACATGGTGGAAACCCTGTGGTGCGCCGTGTGCCGCCGGACAAAGTCCGGCCAGGTGCTGGGAGAAAACCAGCGTTTGCCTGTAGGAGAGGCGTTGCGGGCCATGACAGCCAACGCTGCCTTCGCCCTCTTTGAAGAACAGACAAAGGGCACCCTCTCCCCCGGCAAGCGGGCGGACCTGGTGCTGCTGAACCGGAACCCGCTCACCTGTCCGCCAGAGGAGCTGAGAAACATCCAGGTGGTGGAGACCATCAAAGATGGCGAGACGGTGTACCGGACGCCGTGATGCAAAAAACGCGCCTTTCTGGCACTGGAGAGAATCCAGGCCATGGGGCGCGTTTTTATGGAGGTTTATCCCTTGGCCTCTTGGAGCACCGCTTCGGCGCAGCGGAGGCCGTCCACCGCCGCAGAGACAATCCCTCCCGCGTAGCCTGCGCCCTCGCCGCAGGGATACAATCCCTGGGCCAAAGGAGATTGGCAGTTCTCGTCTCGGAGAATACGCACCGGGGAGGAACTTCTGGTTTCCGGGGCGGTGAGCACAGCGTCGCCGCTGTCAAAACCGCGCAGGCGCCGGCCTAAGAGCGGTAGAGCAGCTTTCATGGAGTCCACCACAAACCCCGGCAGACACCGGGAGAGATCCGAAGGCACCACCCCAGGTTCGTAGGTGGGCAGCACCTGAGCAAAGCCTTTGCTGGGCACACCGGCCAGCAAATCTGCCACACGCTGCGCCGGAGCAGAATACGCTCCCCCTCCCAAACGGAAGGCAGCCTGTTCTATCTCCCGCTGGAAAGCCACCCCGGCCAGAGGCCCTTCGACACCAAAATCCGCCGGGGTGACGCCCACCAGCAAAGCCGCGTTGCTGTTTTT
Source organism: uncultured Neglectibacter sp. (assembly GCA_904374805.1). Classification (GTDB taxonomy): domain Bacteria; phylum Bacillota; class Clostridia; order Oscillospirales; family Acutalibacteraceae; genus Acutalibacter; species Acutalibacter pullicola. Next base: position 14,483 of record CAJFEW010000043.1, on the reverse strand, counting down.
CCCATCTCGGGCCCAGGGGCTCATGCCGTTGGTGACCACGCCGCCTTCCTCCGAAGCGGCGCCGGTCACATATCCCCCAGGGCACATGCAGAACGTGTACACGCCCCGGCCGTTTTCCAGGTGACAGGAGAGCTTGTAGTCCGCCGCCCCCAAGGCTGGGTGCCCGGCGAAGGCCCCATACTGGGCCCGGTCAATGAGAGCAGCCGGGTGCTCGATGCGGGCGCCCACGGAAAAGGCCTTGGCTTCCATGGGCAGCCCCAGACGATGGAGCTCGGCAAAGGTGTCCCGGGCGCTGTGCCCGATGGCCAAAATCACCTGGGAGCACTCCAATACCTCCTCTCCTGCAGGCGTGCGCAGAACAAGGCCCGCCAGCCTGCCATCCTTCAGCCGAAAGCCGGTAACCTGGGTGGAAAAGCGCACCTCCCCGCCCAAGGTTATAATTTGCTGCCGGATGGAGCGCACCACCCCGGGGAGCTTGTCCGTGCCAATGTGGGGCTTGGCCTCATAGAGGATTTCCTCGGGGGCCCCGGCTTTCACCAGTTCCTCCAGCACGTGCCGGATACGGCCGTCCCCCGTGCCGGTGGTCAATTTCCCGTCGGAGAAGGTGCCGGCGCCTCCCTCTCCAAACTGGACGTTGGACTGGGGGTCCAGCGCCCGCTCTTTCCAAAAGCGCTGCACGGTGGTCTCCCGGTCCTCCACAGCCTGTCCCCGCTCCAAGACGATGGGCTCCTGCCCGCACTTGGCCAACAGCAAAGCGGCGAACATGCCTGCCGGCCCAAAACCTACCACCACCGGCCGCTGGGGCAGCTTACCCCCTTGGGGCGGCTCATACCGGTAGGGCACAGCTTTCTGCACCCCATTGTCCCGGCGGCGGAAGAGAAGGCGGTCCTCCCCGTCCACGGCTACTTCCACACTGCACACAAAGTGCAGCCGGTCCTTTTTGCGGGCGTCCACCGACTTTTTGGTCAAGCGCACGTCTGCAATGGCCCGCTCCGGAATTCGAAGTTTTTTGGCCGCCGCCTGTTTCAGTTCGTTTTCGCCAAAATCCAAGGGCACTGGCAGCCCGGTCAACTTAAGCACGACTTTTCCTCCCCTCTCGCTCCCCAGCCGCTCTTCCGGCGGCAAAGCCTGTGGCCCAGGCCCAGTGCAGGTTGAACCCGCCGCAGTCTCCGTCGATGTTCAGCAGCTCACCTGTCAGGTACAGCCCCGGGCACCGCTTGGATTCCAGGGTCAAGCCGTCCACTTCCTTCAGAGGGACGCCGCCTCGGGTGACCTGGGCCTGCTCCCAGCCGCCTGTGCCCAGCACAGGAAACCGCCAGTTCTTTGCCAAACCGGCGGCCTGCCGCAGCTGGGGCAGACGCAAATCTCCCAGGCGCTGGTCCCCAGAGAAGCCCAGCTCTTTCGCCAACTGCTCCCCTACCCGAAGGTTCAGGGCCCCTCCAAACAGTTCCCAGGCGCTCCGGCCAGGGTGGCTTTTGGCAATCCCCTGCAAGTAACCCAAAAGCTCCGGATACGGCCACTCCGGAAACAGGTCCAGCGCCACCTCTGGTTGGGCCGTATGTTCCTGGAACAGTTGGGCCGACAAGTTAAACAGACAAATGCCCGAGAGTGTGCCGTCCCCAAAAAGCACCTCCCCCTCCTCCTGCCACAGAGGCTTTCCCTCCAGCAACAACGAAACCTGGGCTTTTACGCGCATCCCTTTTAGGGCGCGCAACGATTTGCGGCTGCTTTTCACATAGGTGAGAGAGGGACGCAGCTCCGTCACCTGGTGGCCCAGCTGCCGGGCCAAACCGTAGCCTGCCTCCTCCCAGGAGTGCTTGGGAGACGCCTTTCCACCACAGGCCAAGATACACCGGCGAGCCCACAACCTTTCTCCCTCCGGGGACTGCAGCAGAAACCCGCCTTCCGACGGCTTCACGGAGGCCACACCCCAGCCGCACCGCAGGACGGCGCCCGCTTCCTCACAGCCTTGAAGCAGAGCCTGAAGAACGGCTGCCGCCTGCAAGCTGCGAGGGTAAACCCGGCCCTCCCCGTCTGCCCGGCAAAGCAGCCCCAGCTTGGAAAACTCCTCCAGCACCCGGTCCGGTGAATACGCCTGCAGCAGAGGATCCGCCAGCCGCACGTCTCCATGGTAAGAGGCCGGGCTCACGTGAAGGTTGGTCAAGTTGCAGCGGCCGTTTCCTGTGGCCAGCAGCTTTTTCCCCGGCTTGGGATTCCCCTCTAAAAGTACCACCGCGTCCGATACTCCCCGGTTTTTATAGAGGCGGGCGGCCGTGGCCGCAGCCGCCAATCCGGCGGCGCCGGCCCCCACCACTGCCAATTCCCAGCGTTCCATGGGCGGTTTTCTCTCCCTTCCTGCACCCTGCGGTGCCACATGTGTCCTCCATTGTACAGGGGATGGAAACCTTTTTATTTCCTATATAGAATTATAGACTGATTTCTTCCAGCCTTCCAAAGGTGTATCCCATCTCCTCCCAGCGCGTGAGCAGTTCGTCCAGAATGACGGCATTGGTGGAAGAGGTGCTGTGCAGCAGCACCACAGCTCCTGGATGGACCCGGGGAAGAAGCTTGTCAAAGGCCTCCTCCCGGGTGGGCTGATCGTCCTCGTACCAATCCACATAGGCCAGGCTCCAGAACACGGTGCGATACCCCAACTGCTGGGCCATGCGCAGGTTGGACTCGCAGAACTTCCCCTGGGGCGGCCGGTAGAGCTTTGCCATCTCCTGGCCGGTCACCTGGCGGTAGAGGGCCTCGTTCTGTTCCAGCTCCTCCCGGAAGGACGCCTCGTCGGCAATGGCGGACATATCCGGATGGGAGTAGGTGTGGTTCCCCACCGTGTGTCCCTCCTCCACCATGCGGCGCACCAAGTCCGGCTGGGTCTCCAAATAGTTGCCCACCAAAAAGAAGGTGGCGGGCACCTGATGCTTTTGAAGCGCGTCTAAAATCTCCCCGGTGCAGCCGTTTTCGTAGCCTGCATCAAAGGTGAGATAGAGCACCTTTTCCTGGATTTCCGCCCGGTACAGGGCGTTGTACTGGGCCAGATAGGCGCTGTCCGCATTTCCCACAGGAGGCTGGCCCTCCTCGGGGAAGCTGAGCCCCCAATTGGTGATTTCTGCCGAAGCGGCAACCCCTTCCGGCAGGCTGACCTTGGAAATTGTCAAAACACCGCACAGCAGCAAAACCCCTGCCAACGCTGCTGCCACCACTTTCTTGCGCATGAACCATGTTCGCATTTGCCGCATATTCTCACCTCCCCAAAGCTTATGCGGCAAAAGGGGCCGCCATGCGCCGCCGTGCAAAGGGCCGCCGGGAATCAGGGGTTGTCAACCCCTAAAAAATACTGTATGATTTTTGTAAGAAATTCGTTTCTTGGAACGTAAGGAAGCAGGGCTACACTTATCCTTGTGAAAACAGGTATGCAGGAGGGATGTACGCTATGGACAGCGGCGAAAAGAAAAATATATTGGTAGTGGACGACGACCGGGAAATTGTGCGGGCCATCGCCTTGAACCTGGAGAGCGAAGGCTTTCAGGTGTTTAAAGCCTACGACGGCATGGAGGCCCTGGACCTGGCCATGACCAAAGACATCCATTTGATCATCATCGACGTGATGATGCCCAAACTGGACGGCCTTTCGGCCATTATGAAAATCCGGGAAAAGAAAAACCTGCCCATCATTGTGCTCTCCGCCAAAAGCGAGAACAGCGACAAGGTGATCGGCCTCTCCATGGGCGCAGACGACTACGTGACCAAACCCTTTAACCCCATGGAGCTGGTGGCCCGGGTGAAATCCCAGCTGCGGCGGTACACCAGCCTGGGAGATATCCACTCCAGCGGGGAGAACACCATTGTCAACGGCAGGCTGTGCTTTAACCTGGATGAACATGTGCTCTACGCCGACGGAGAGCCGGTAAAGCTTACGGCCACGGAAACCAAGATTGTGGAACTGTTGATGCGCAACCCGGGACGGATTTTCCCTGCGGAGGAAATCTACAGCAAAATCTGGAACGAATCCGCCTACTCCACGGAAAACACGGTGATGGTTCACATCCGCCGCATCCGTGAAAAAATTGAGATCAATCCGGGAGAGCCGGAGTATTTAAAGGTGGTGTGGGGGATTGGATACAAATTTGAAAAGCACTGAGCCAAAAGGCATGGACGTGTTCAAAGGCGCCATCTCCTGGATCAGCTTTTTGCTTCTGCTGTGCGGGTTGACCACCGGGCTTTTGTTCCTGCTGTTTATCGCCCTGGACCCCCAGCTGGCCGGCGGCCTGGGGGAGGCCATTGTGAACTTGACCTATGGGGACTACCCCCGGTGGCTGCCTGTGGCCGGGCTAAGCGTGCTTCTGTTTGTGGCGGCGCTGTTGGCCTTGCTGTTCGCCTTCCGGAAAGACCGCCACGACTTTGAAAACCGGCTAGCCTTGTGGTTCTCTAAAATTTGGGTGGAGATCAAGCTGCTGGTAATCGTGGCGGTGCTGTTGGTGACCGTGTTGCTGGATTTCAGCACCACGGTGGGCGGGTGGCTGACCCCGGTGGCAGCGGTGCTGTTTCTCTACTTTCTCTGCCTGGACATTGGGAAGAACCACCAGTTCTTCCGCCACAACATCATCCACTCCCTGCTGAAGGCCTTGAACAGCTACCGGGATATGACCACCTTTGAGCAGCGGAGCATCCGGCGCCTGTTCTCCACCCTGGCAGTCATTGTGGGCGTGTTGGGCGTTTCCGCCGGCCTCTTCCTCTTCCTGCTGCGAGCGGACGCCTCCCCCATTCGGGACTTTTTCCTGTTTGGCGTCCTGTGCTTTGCCGCCGCAGGGGTGATCGGCAGCATTTTCTGGTATACCCTGTCCCTAAAGCGGGACCTGCGGGATTGGAGCGTGCTCATGGCGCAGATCGCCGAAATGTACGGGGGCAATTTGAATGCGGTCAATCACATCCCGCCCAACTCCAACCTGTATGACTGCGCCATGCAGCTGAACATGATTCGAACTGGTATTCAAAAGGCGGTGGAAGAGGGCATTAAGGCGGACCGGACCAAGGTGGAACTGATCACCAACGTGTCCCACGACATCAAAACGCCTTTGACCTCCATCATCAGTTACGTGGAGCTTTTAAAGCGGGAGCCGGACCTGCCTCCTCACGTGATGGACTACATCAAAACCATCTCCCAAAAGGCGGACCGCCTCAACCACATTGTGCAGGACGTGTTCGAGGTCTCCAAGGCGGCCACGGGGAATATCTCTTTGGATTTGGAAGATCTGGACATCGGCAAGCTGCTGCAGCAAACCTTCGGAGAGATGGAGGAAACCTTGCGGCATTCCACCTTGACGTGGCGGGTGGACATTCCCGACGCCCCCTTGCTGGTCCACGCAGACGGGCAGCGGCTGTACCGGGTGTTTCAAAACTTGATCCGCAACTGCGATCAGTACGCCTTGGAGGGCTCTCGGGTCTATGTGGCGGTGAGCGCCCAAAGCGGGCCGGACGGCAAGAGCTTTGCCACTGTGACCATCCGGAACATCTCCCGCAACGAGATCACCATGGATGCCGAACATCTGACCGCCCGCTTTGTCCGGGGCGATCAGAACCGCACCACCGAGGGCAGCGGCCTGGGACTTTCCATTGCCAAGAGCTTTACGGAAGCCTGCGGAGGCCGGTTTAACGTGCACACGGACGGGGATTTGTTCCTTGTTGCGGTACAGTTCCCCCTGGTGGTAAAAACGCCCGCTGTCCCCCTGGCAGCAGCTGGGTCTCAGGCGGAGCCTCCCGTCGCTCCTGTGGGGGAAACGCAGCTGCCGGAGGAAACCGTCTCCCCCGCCGGCCAGGAGCCCCCTGCTGAATAAACGCCGCCGGCAACACAGCAACTTTCCCAGGGCTGCCCCTTTAGGGCAGCCCTTTTTTGCGCGCCGGACCTCACACGCCAAGGGCGCAGCCGGACAGATGTTATCCGCTCCCTGTGGCAGGCTTGCCACAGGTTTTCCTTTTGCAAGTTCTCCGGCTCTGCCGTCTTGCAAACCCTGGGATTTCCCTGTATACTGGTGGGGACTACAAGCCCCACACCACGGCGCGGGGCTGCGGGAAGGAGAAACGCTATGGCACAGATACCCAAGGAACAATTGACCCGCCTGGAACCCCTGTTCGCAGGCTGGGAGGAAACGCTGGTGTGGTCTGTCCTGCAGGGGTGCATGGGCAAGGCCTGGGCCGACCAGGAGGAACATCCCCAGGCAGCCCTGCTGTGGGTGGGGGATTTCCTCTTCTTAGGCGGGGATGCCGCCGCACCTGGCGCCCGGGCGCTGGCGGGGTTCCTCCCCCGAGAACTGGCAAACGGGATAGCCTTGGCTGTCCCCCAAAACGAAAGCTGGCTGCGGCTGCTGGAGGAAGTCCACGGCGGGCGGGGCAAGCCCATCACCCGGTACGCCATACAAAAAGAGCCGGATGTGTTCGACCGGGACAAGCTCCGGGCCAACTTGGAGAAGCTGCCCCAGGGCTTTATTTTGAAGCCCATCGACGAAGGGCTGTACCACACTTTGCTGGAGCTGGACTGGGCCCGGGACTTCTGCGCCCTGTTTGGCAGCTGGGCGGAGTACGCCGCCCACGGCTGCGGCTTTGTGGCAATAAAAGACGGCCAGGTGGCGGCGGGGGCTTCCTCCTACACCTGGTACCGGGGCGGCATTGAGATTGAGATCGACACCAAAGAGGCATACCGCCGGCAAGGGCTGGCTTTATGCTGCGCCAGCGCCCTGATTCTCCACTGCCTGGAGCAGGGGCTCTATCCCAGCTGGGACGCAGCCACACCCATCAGCGTAGCCCTGGCGGAGAAGCTGGGGTATCACTTCAGCCATACGTACCCCTGCCTGGAGATTGCCGTGCCAAATCCAAGGAGGAATTTGTGATGAGAAGAGGGAAAAACCTGTTTTGTGTAGGAGTGGCCCTGGCTTTGTGCCTGGGATTGGCCGCCTGCGGAGTTCAAACGTCCACAGAGCCCTCTGTGGCCCCCTATGACATGACGGAAGAGCAGGAGGACCTTCTCTCCCTGCTGGGGATGACAGACAGGGCCATGGTATTCTCCTTCCAGGGTCCGGAGGAGGCCACACAGCTCACGGCCCACACTTATGTGCTGGAGGACGGCGCCTGGGTGGAAAACGGCGGGGTATCTATGACCCGGGACGCGGTGGAGGACGGCCCCTTCCAAGGGGAATTTGCCCTTCTCCGGCAAGAAGACCGCAGCATGGATTTGTACCTGCACCACCAGGGCGGGCAGGTTTCCTTTACCAGTGAGCCGGTGGCATTCCCCGGGGAGAGTTTGGCTTCCTCCTGGGGCGGCTTGCAGGAAAGCGTGCCGGCCTCGCTGGGAAAGGAAATCCCTGTGGCGGTGTTTGTGGAGGACAGCGGAACCGCTTTGCGCTCTCTGGGACCAGAGGTGTATTTCACCCCGGAGGAGGCCGCCGGGTACGATGTGGTACAAGTGGTGACGCTGGAGTTTCGCTGCGAGTGATCCCCGGGGCAGCGTCAGTCTAGGACCGCTCCAGACAGGCAGAAACCGTAAAAAGGACATCCAAGCTTCTGGCTTGAATGTCCTTTTTGTACGCACAGAAAATATTCCAGGATTACTTCGCGGCTTTCTCCAGGGCCTGGTCAATATCCGCCAGAATGTCCTCTACATTTTCAATGCCCACGGAGAGGCGGATCAAATCGGGAGCCACACCGGCCTCCTTCAGCTGCTCGTCGCTCATCTGCCGGTGGGTGGTGCTGGCCGGATGGAGGCAGCAGGTGCGCAAATCCGCCACATGGGTGACCACAGAGGCCATCTCCAAACCATCCATAAACTTGGTAGCCGCTTCCCGGCCGCCCTTCACCCCAAAGGACACCACGCCGCAGGTGCCGTGGGGCATATACTTTTTGGCCAGGGCATAGTTGGGGTTGCCCTCCAAATCGGGGTAATCCACCCAAGCCACACGGGGATCGGCCTCCAGATACTTGGCCACCTGCAGAGCGTTGGAGCAATGGCGCTCCATGCGCAGAGCCAAGGTCTCCAGGCCCAAGTTCAGCAAAAAGGCGTTCATGGGAGCAGCCTGGGCGCCCAGGTCCCGCATCAGATGGGTGCGAGCCTTGGTGATATAAGCTGCGTTGCCGAACTGCTGGGTGTACACCACCCCGTGGTAGGACTCATCCGGCTCTGTGAGCATGGGGAACTTGCCGTTATCCCAAGAGAAGTTGCCGGAATCCACAATGACACCGCCCACCTGGACCGCGTGGCCGTCCATGTACTTGGTGGTGGAGTGGGTGACAATGTCTGCGCCGAACTGGAAGGGGCGGCAGTTGATGGGCGTGGGGAATGTGTTGTCCACAATCAGGGGCACGCCCTGCTCATGAGCGGCCTGGGCAAACACTTCCAAATCAGCCACAGCCAGAGAAGGATTGGCCAGGGTCTCCGCAAACACGGCCCGGGTGTTGGGGCGCATGGCAGCCCGCAGCTCTTCCAGGCTGGCAGTGGGAGAGACAAACGTAGTCTCAATGCCCATCTCCTTCATGGTCTTGTAGAACAGGTTGAAGGTGCCCCCGTAAATGGCGCTGGAGCTGACCACATGGAACCCGGCAGGACAGATGTTCAGCACGGCCATCAGATTGGCCGCCTGGCCGGAAGAGGTGAGCATGGCGCCCACGCCCCCCTCCAGGGCGGCGATTTTCTTTTCCACCACATCCAGGGTGGGGTTGGCCAAGCGGGTGTAGAAAAAGCCGCTTTCCTGCAGATCGAAGAGAGCGCCCATCTCTTTGGAGCTCTCATAGGTATATGTGGTGCTCTGCACAATAGGGGCCACCCGGGGCTCCCCGTTGCCGGGCTTATAGCCCGCATGGATACAAAGAGTATCGGGTTTCAATTCCTTCATACTTTGTCATTCCTTTCCCTACAGTATGTGGCAGCGCCGCAAAGCCCAGGTGCGTCCATCCGTCTCAGAACATGCCGCCCGGAGAAAGCGGCGACAACAGGGCACGCCTTTTGTAGCGCTGCCTGCAACCGGATTTTCTGCTGGAAAGGCAGACTTCCGGAAACAGCCTTTTGTTTTAGAACAGGCTCTTGAGCCAATTGGCCACGCCGTCCGCAGCGAACACCACCAGCATGATCAGCACCAGAAAAGCCGCCACGGATACAATCTGCACCACAATGCGCTTTTTCCGGGGCATGTCCTCAAAGGTCTCCTCTTCTGCGCCCACCTGGGCCCGCTCCTCTTCCACCTGGTGTTTCACCTGGGTAAACAGCCCTTTTCCTCTTTCGTAGTCGCTCCAACGCACCAGCACCAACTTATCTGTGGGCAGCACGTCGTTGTCGTACAAATAGGACACCCATCCCCCGGTAAAAGGTTCCATCTTATAGACAACGCCCTCTTGAGAAAAGCGCTGCTCCAGCAAGCTGGCTGTGTACTGGTCCGCCCGCTGCAGGCGCACCAGGTCCTCCCCCTCCACCGGGCGAAGCTTCCCATTTTTACAATTGGGGCATTTGGACGCGGAGTCCTGGCAGACCCCGTGGCATTTGGCACAATAAAACATGATTCCTGTCCTTTTCCTAAAAAATACACAGCCCGGGGAAAAATGATTCGCCCCAAGGAGCGATGGTTCCCCGGCTATGTCTTCCTTATCATACCCCAAAATGGAAACGTTGTAAAGAAAGAACTTTTCAGCTCTCTTCCCTGGGTCTTTGCGGCGGCAAAAAAACAGGCTGCAGCTGCTTTCCCTGCAGGGCCTGCTCAATGGTGGCAGGTAGCAGGGAAAAGTCCGCCACCAAGGAAACGGGTTTTTTCACCGGGTCGTCTTGACGCAGAGGGGTCACATACACGTTTTTCGTGTTCAGCAGACGCAGCAGGTTGGGGCCGGAGGCCGCCATGGCGTCGTTGGTGGCGCAGCACAGCACAACAGGAATCCCAATGCGCAGGGAGGATTTCACCGCCATGGTGACCGAGGTATCCGTAATGCCGGAGGCAATCTTGGAAAGGGTGTTCCCCGTACAGGGGGCAACCGCCAGCAGGTCCACCATCCCCTTGGGGCCAATGGGTTCCGCTCCCACCAAGGTGTGGATCACCTGCCGGCCCGTGATTTTCTCCACCCGGTCGATCCATCCCTGAGCAGGTCCAAACCGGGTGTCGGTGGCATAGGCATTTTGACTCATCAACGGCAGGATTTCGTAAGTTTTTGCCAGTGTTTCCATCTGTGCCAAGGCCCTGTCAAAGGTGCAGAAGGAGCCGCACAGGGCATATCCAATGGTTTTCATTGCAGGTTCCGCCTTTCTTCATGCAGCATATGATACACAGCCTCGACGATCAGTTCCCCCGAGGCTTTGGGAGAATACTTACCCGGCAGAGACGGGGCGTCTATAACCGGCACGTTCCAGCGGCGCGCCGCCTCCCGGTCAATGCCCCCGGGGGCGCTGGCCAATTCCAAAAGGACTGTGCCCTCACTTTGGCGGGAGAGGGCGCGCTCCCCCAAAACAGGGGCGGGCACCGTGTTGAAAATCACGGAATAGGGGCCATCCATTTCCTCATAGGTCAAGGCCTTGCAGCCCAGGGCCCGTATGGCGGTGAGATCCCAGGGTTTGCGGGCGCAGCACGCCACCTGGGCGCCCATGCCCCGCAGGTCCAGGCAGAGGGCCTTTCCAATGCGCCCAAACCCGGTCACCAAACACCGGGAACCCCAGAGCCCACCCGGGGTTTTCTCCACCGCCAGCGCGATGGCCCCCTCTGCTGTGAGAAAAGCGTTTCCCAAGGCCATTTCTTCCCGGGCGGCGTAGTCCAGCAAAGGGATCTGCTGCCACAGGGACGAGGTGGCCTGCAGTTTTTCCGCCATACCCACAAACACACGACACCGGGAAAGCAGCCGGGCAAAGCCGTCCCCCAGGGGAATGGGCGCTTGGGAAAAAGGGGCGTGCAGCATGAGCCCATCCCGGGTGACTGGCAGGGGGAGTAGCACATTTTCACACTGACGGCCCACTTCCTCCAGGGAGACCTGATGCAGCCCCTCTGTGCCCTCGCCCTGCTCCCAGCCGGCCAAAAGCACGTTCCATCCCCGCTTTTCCAGAGAACGAGCGGCATACAGCTGCCGCCGGTCACCGCCCACCACGCCAAAATACCCCATAGGCCCCTTCCTTCCCCGCTCTATTTCTTGGATCACTCCTATAGTATGGGGGCCCGCTCCTTTTTGTGCGGACGCTTGCCCTGCATTTTTCTCCCCTCTCTCTGGCTTCGCACCTGACCCGCCGCCTCTTCCTTCCCTGTTCGAAGCAGCACAGCTGCCAAATTTAAAATAGGGCTTTATTTTGGCGGGAAATGGTAATATAATAGATAGTAACTATGGGAAGACAAAATCTCGCTCAAGGAGACAAACTATATGGAAGAGAATATTTTGGACCGTGTGAAAAAACTGCATTTTGTTGGCATAGGAGGATCCGGCATGTGCCCCATGGCGGAGATCCTCTTTCACAAAGGATATGAATTGACCGGGTCGGACATCCATGAATCCGACACCTTGGACCGGGTTCGGGGGTATGGCATCCCCGTGCACATGGGACACCAGGCGGAAAACATCGGGGATGCGGAATGCGTGGTGTACACCGCCGCCTGCAAGCCGGATAACCCAGAGCTGGTTGCGGCACGGCAAAAGGGAATTCCCACCTTGGAGCGCTCCGTCATGCTGGGTATGCTCACCCGGAAATTCAAGCGCCCGGTGGCGGTGTCCGGCACCCACGGAAAAACTACCACCACCGCCATGCTCACCGAAATCCTCTTAGACGGGGGCATGGACCCCAGCGCCATCATCGGCGGCAAACTGCCCATGCTGGGCGCCAACAGCCGCATCGGCCACAGCGAAACCATTGTGGTAGAGGCCTGCGAATATGTGGACACGTTCTTGGAGCTTCACCCGGCTGTATCGGTGATCTTAAACATTGACGCGGATCACCTGGATTACTTTAAAACCGTGGACAACATTGTGAAGTCCTTCCACCAGTTTGCCACCCAGACCTCCCAGCTCCTGGTGGTAAACGGAGACAACGCAAAGGCCATGGAGGCCGTTCAAGGGTTGGAAAACGCCCGGATTGTCACTTTTGGCATGGAGGACACCAACGACTACTACCCCACAGAGATGAACGAAGAGGACACTGCCTGCGAAGATTTCACCCTGACCTACCACGGGGAAAAACTGGGCCGTGTGAACTTGATTGTCCCGGGAGAACACAACATGCTCAACGCCCTTGCCGCCGCGGCAGCCGCCCACTGTTTGGGAGTGGATCCGCAGGCCATCTGTGCCTCCTTGGGCCGTTTTTCCGGCGTACACCGCCGGTTTGAGGTGTTGGGAAAATTTGAGGGCGTCACGGTGGCGGACGACTTTGCCCACCATCCCACAGAGCTGACCGCCGTGCTCACCTCTGCGGTGCGCATGGGATACCGGCAGGTGTGGGCGGTGTTCCAGCCCCACACCTACTCCCGCACCTACAACCTGCTGGACGACTTTGCCAAAGCCCTTTCTATCCCCCACCACGTGGTGATGACAGAAATTTTGGCTGTGCGGGAAACTAACACCTACAACATCCACACCAGTGACTTGGCCGCCAAAATCCCCGGCAGCGTGTGGTTTGACAGTTTCGACAAGATCGCCGACTATGTGATGGAACACGCCCAACCGGGAGACCTGATTCTCACTTTGGGCGGCGGAGACATTTACAAGTGCGCCAACCTGCTGGTAGAGAAGTACCAGGCGCGCCAGGCCTAAAGACATTTCCATGCTTACGGAGGACTACATCGTTCGGATGATCCAAGACATGGGCCGCATGGTGGCTCGGGTGCTTGGCAGGGACGTCTCTTTCGAAGACACACAAGGGCTGCCCCAAAGGGAACAGACCGGGGAGCCTCTCCCCCTCTTGGAGGAGATGAAGCGCTTGGCGGATGACGGAAAGGTCAACGAGGCGGAGAACCGGCTGTTTGAAGAGCTGGATTTTTCTGACCCCTCCCAGCTGCCCATTGTCCTTGGGTTTTACGAACATCTCAATCAGTTTGCCGACGGGGAGCTGGAATCCTGGGGCTACTCTCGGGAAGAAATCTGGGAGGGCCTGCGGGATTGCGGGGAACAATTTGGCGTGGATACACAGCTGCTGGACGCCTTCTCTTGGGAGAAGGCGACAAACAGAAAGGATACGCAGGATGATAAAAGCGCTTTTTTTCGACATTGACGGGACTCTTATTGACCATGCAGCCGGTGGACCGGGTGTGATGCCCGCCTCTACCCTGGCCTGTTTGCAGGCAGCCCGCCGCAAAGGGATCCAGCTGTATGTGGCCACAGGAAGGCCTTTGGAAATGGTGCATTTTCTGGAAGCGTACTTCCCGTTTGACGGTTTTGTGGCTTTCAACGGACAGCTGGCCGTCACCCGGGAGGGCGAAGTGCTGCACCGGCTTCCCCATCATCCCGAGGACATTCGTAAGCTGGTAGAACTGGTCCGGGCAGACCCCTTCCCCTGTCTGATTCAAGAGCAGGAGGAAAAATTTTACGTCTCCTACTTTCCCATCATGGCTGAGCACTACCGGTGGGCCGGCCTGCCTGTGCCTCAGGGGCCCTATGACCTGCGCCGGTTAGAGACCGTCCCTGTCCTGCAATTCTTAGCCTACATACCTTTTGCAGAAGCCCAGCAGCGGCTCTCTCCCCTGGAGCATATTGAGATCACCTCAGCCGGCGGCGAGATTTTGGACGTCATTCCCAAGGCCGGAGGCAAAGAAGTGGGAATCGCCGCTGTGGCAGCGCGGTACGGCTGGAACCGAGAGGAGATCATGGTATTCGGCGACGGGCAAAACGACGCCCGTATGCTGCGCTGGGCCGGCATTGGCGTAGCCCTGGGAAACGGTGTTCCCGCCGCTAAGGAAGCGGCGGATTTCGTCACCACCCCCATCGGAGAAGACGGCGTGCTGCAGGCGCTGCTCCACTACCATATTTTGACCCCCGAAGAGGTGCATCTGCCTCCCCAAAAAGAAGCGTAAAGAGACGATGAAAAAAATTAAAAAAATTTGAAAAAAATTATCCCTTATAATAAACCACGTTGTCCGGGTGTGGCGCAGTTGGTAGCGCGCTTGACTGGGGGTCAAGAGGCCGTGAGTTCAAGTCTCGCCACTCGGACCATGCGGAGTGTTCTTACAGGATTTGAGTATCCTAGAAAGGACACTCCGCCTTTTTATTGTCAAAATTGGGGTAGCACCGGGGCGTAGCTGATTGCTACGCCTTTTCTCGTTTCTATGATAATGTCGGCCTCGGGAATTTTCCGGCGGTCAGGCACATCGAAAGCGCCGATGCAGTTGTAGTGGATCACCACACGCTGGGTGGTAACACCGCCCTGCTTTTCCGCGTGATACACGGCAATGCTGAATATTACGGTGCGGCGGAGCCGCCAGTCCGGTGTGGCGAGAGCCACCTGTCCGGACTAACGGAGCCACATATTGATAGTTACTCAGCCTGAGCAG
>CAJFEW010000042.1 GCA_904374805.1 uncultured Neglectibacter sp. | reverse complement strand
CGGCTGGCTTTCGCAGCTGGGCTTCCACGATTTCGCCGGTTCCACCGCGGTGCACATGGTGGGCGGCCTGTGCGCTTTGATCGGCGCCAAAATCCTGGGACCCCGCATTGGCAAGTATGACAAGAACGGCAAGCCCCGGGCTATTCTGGGCCACAATATGACTTCCGCCGCTTTGGGTGTATTCATCCTGTGGTTCTGCTGGTTTGGCTTCAACGGCGCGTCTACCGTGGGCATGGATACCGACGAGCTGATGGAGCGGGCCGGCCTGGTGTTCTTCAACACCAACCTGTCGGCCGCCGTGGCCTGCTGCGCCGCTTTGATTTTCACTTGGATCCGCTATAAGAAGCCCGATGTCTCCATGACCTACAACGCCGCCCTTGCCGGTTTGGTGGGCGTTACAGCCGGCTGCGATGCGGTCAACCCTGTGGGTGCCTTCTTCATCGGTGCCATCTGCGGCATTGTCATGGTGCTGGCCATTGAGTTCTTCGATAAAGTGGCCAAGATTGACGACCCTGTGGGGGCTATCTCCGTCCACTGCGTGTGCGGCGCCTTGGGCACTCTGCTGGTGGGTCTGTTCGCCACGGGCAGCTCCACTGCCCCCGGCCTATTTTATGGCGGCGGCTTTGGCCTGCTGGGCATTCAGGCTTTGGGCGTGCTCTCTGTGGCACTGTACGTAGGCGTGGTGATCACCATTGTTTTCCAGCTGATCAAGCACACCATTGGCCTGCGGGCCGACCCCGAGGACGAACTGATGGGCTTGGATGTTTCGGAGCACGGCCTGCTCACCGCTTACGGCGGCTTTGCCATGCTCCCCGACACCACAACCTTGGACGGGGACACTGCTGCCGTTCCTGTCCAGGTAACTGGCGACGTGCCTCCCGCCGAGGCGGTGCCTGTGAAGAAGATGCCTGTCTTCTCGGAGGAATCTCCCAAGTTCACCAAGGTGGAGATTATCTGCAAGGAATCCCGGTTTGAGTCCCTGAAGAAGGCCATGATGGACATTGGCATCACCGGCATGACCATGTCCCATGTGCTGGGCTGCGGTCTGCAAAAGGGCAAGCCGGAATATTACCGGGGCGTCCAAGTGGAGGCCACTCTGCTGCCGAAAGTGCAGGTGGATATTGTGGTCAGCAAGGTGCCGGTGCGCACGGTGATTGAAACTGCCAAGAAGGTACTCTACACAGGTCATATTGGAGACGGGAAAATCTTTGTCTATGATGTGGAGAACGTGGTGAAGGTTCGAACTGGCGAGGAGGGCTACGACGCCTTGCAGGACGTGGAATAACTTTTCATTTTTCCCGACCTTCCGTGAGAGACTGTTCAGCCTGGTTCCCCTTTAATCCGGAAATTCTTCCATATACTCTTTAGATGCAACTTTCTAAGAAGTGCGGAGGGACTTTGCGAAAAGAGGTTCGGTGTCATCAACACCGGGCCTCTTTTTGACGGCATTCTACTCTTTCAACCGAGGCAGGTATGGGTAAGGGGGTTGGACTTAGCCCTGCCCTATGCGCCCGGTCTCCCCTACCGTTTCGCTCGGTGCGAGGCGTTCCCCACCGAGGGAGCAGTACCCGAGCCAGCAGGCGAGACAAGTCCGCCTTATGATTTTCTCTTAGCTTTCCGCGTTTTCCCATCCGTTCACACCTGTTCCCATCCCCTCCAGCATCCAAAACGCACCCGGTT
This sequence comes from uncultured Neglectibacter sp., assembly GCA_904374805.1. GTDB lineage: Bacteria > Bacillota > Clostridia > Oscillospirales > Acutalibacteraceae > Acutalibacter > Acutalibacter pullicola. The sequence goes on along the minus strand of CAJFEW010000042.1, from coordinate 15,079 downwards.
TTGCCTCTTTTGAGGTTTTTTCAAGTGCTTTTTCCAATTTTTGCCTGTTCCCAGAACAAAAGGCAAAAAGCGTTTTCGGCCCTTGACTTCCTGGGGCTATCCGATTACAATGCAGGGGGAAAACCTTTAAGAACTATTTAGATTTGTTAATCCGCTTTAAGGAACACACCGGGGTAAATCTTAAGAACCCCCTGTTAGAATAGGCATTGTCAAAGGGAACAAGATTCCCGAAGGCAAAACTAAACGGACAAGGATGTGTTTCTTTATGACAACTCGCAAATTTAAAAACAACCGTATCCGTATCGGCGCATTGGTTCTGGCTATGCTGCTTTCCTTTTCTCTGTTTGCTGGCTGCGGCAATAGCAAAAATGCCGGCAGTGCTGGGAAAAAGCCCACCACCAGTCAAAGTGCCAGCTCTTCTAAGGACAGCTCTAATAAAAAGAACAGCTCCTCTTCTAAAGACAAAAAGGGCAGTTCCAGCAAGAAGAACAGCTCCTCCAACAAGAAGGGCAGCTCCTCTTCCAAGGGCAGCACTTCCAGCAAGAAGGACACCTCTAGCAAGAAGGATACTTCCAGCAAGAGCAGCACCTCCAGCCAGAGCGGCACTTCTAGCCAGAAGGCGGAATCCTCTGCCAGCAGCGGGAAGTAAGCAGTTTCCCTAGCGTGAATTTCTTCTGTTTCCCCTTAAAGCGCCTTTCGTGTTTCAGCGGAGGGCGCTTTCACATACCCAACGAAAAGGAGGCCCCACATGTCCAAACAAACCATTTTGATCGTGGAGGACGAGGCGGAAATCCGAGAGGGGATCCGCATCCTCCTCTCCGGCGAAAACTACTCCATCTTAGAGGCGGAAAACGGGGAGCAGGCCCTGAACCAGATGAGCGACCAGATTGACCTGGTCATTCTGGACGTGATGATGCCCGGCATTTCCGGCCTGCGGGTCTGCGAGGAGATCCGCAAGACCTCCACCGTGCCCATCCTTTTTTTAACTGCCAAGGCCCAGGAATCGGACAAGCTGATCGGCCTTACCGCCGGCGGCGACGATTATCTGGTAAAGCCCTTTTCCTACGCCGAACTGATCGCCCGGGTAAAGGCCCTTTTGCGGCGCTACTGCGTGTACCAGGGAAAGGGTCAGCCCGGCGCCACCTATGAGGACGACATGCTCTCTGCCCAGGGCATCACCATCGCCCTGGACCACAACCAGGTGTGGGTGCGGGGGGAGGAACGTGACCTAACGGAGATTGAGTACCAGATCCTACGGCTGCTGATGCAGCGGCCCCAATGGATTTTCTCCGCCCAGGCCATTTACGAGAGCATTTGGAACGAGCCGTACTTCCCCGTTTCCAATGGCACGGTGATGGTGCACATCCGCAAGCTGCGCACCAAGATTGAGGACGACCCTCAAAATCCCGTCTTTATTAAAACCGTCTGGGGCAAAGGCTACCGCTTTGGCTGGGAGGAACGTTATGTCCCTCAATAAGTTGAAACGGGAAAAAAACCACAAGAGTATTTTAGCCCAATTCTTTCTTTTGCTGGTGGGGCTGGGGCTGTTGTGTGGGGCTTTGTTTGCGGTGCTGCACACCGCCATAGGTTCCGCTTTGGAGAACTACCTGCTCTCCTCGGATTTTTTGGAAACTGCCATTGAGAAACGGGTCAACAACCTGCAGGACTACGTCACGGAAAACCAGGTCTCCGCCACGGATTCTCAGGCTCTTTCCCAGTGGATGCGGGGCAAGCCCTTGACCCTGATGGAGATCTATCGCTCCAACGTGCTGGTGTACTCCTCCTACGCCTCGTACAGCCTTTCCGTGGAAGGGGACGACTTTACCTGGACCGCCACCGAGGGGGAGGAAGTCCCCACCTACGACTGGATTTCCTACTACACAGTGGACTTTGCCGACGGTGAGGGGGAAGTGGTTCTCTACAGCAACGACCTGTACCGCTATTCCACCTACGCCACCATCGCGGAAGTCCTCCTGTGCTCGGTGCTGTTTCTGGTGGGGTTTCTGGTCGCCTTCCAGCGGACAGTCAGCTATATGCGCCAGATCAGTTTGGAGATTCAGGCCATGGAGGGCGGCGACCTAAACCAGCCGGTGACCGTCCGGGGCGACAACGACCTTACCGCCCTGGCAGAGAGTTTGGACGCCATGCGCCTGGCCTTCCGCGCCCAGCTGGAACGGGAGTCCAACACCTATGCCGCCAACCAAGCGCTGATCTCCCAGATGTCCCACGACTTGCGCACTCCACTGACCACGCTGCTTATCTACACGGAGATCCTACGCTATGGCAAATACCAGGGGGAGGACCAGCTGCGGGGCTATTTGGACAAAATCGACGAGAAGGCCCAGCAGATCAAGCAGCTGGCGGAAAACCTGCTGGAATACTCTCTGGCCTCTCAAAACCGGGCAGTAGAAATGGAACCGCCTGCCCCCGCAGCGGGAATCTTCCAGCCCTTGCTGCAGGAGATGGCCACCTTTCTGGAGCAGTACGGCTACACATTCCAGTGGGACCTGGCCTTTGGGGAGGGAAAGGTGTCGGTGCACACCCCCTATCTCCGGCGGATTTTGGACAATCTCTCCTCCAACATTTTGAAGTACGCCAGCCTGCGGGAGCCAATCTTCCTCCAGGCCCGGGAGCAGGAGGGCGCTTTGGTCTTCTCCTTCCGCAACGGCCTGAAGGAGCAGGAAGAACCTACAGAGGGCACGTGTGTGGGCCTTTCCAGCGTGGAAGCCATGATGGAGAAAATGGGTGGCTCCAGCCATGCGGAGCAGGCCGGCAAAACCTTTCAGATCACTTTGGTGTTCCCCCTGGCAGGTCAGGAAATCGTCTGAACCGTACCGCGCATGGGACGTCTCTTAAAGCACATGCTGTCTTTACCCCAACCCCGCCATCCGAAAGGGGGCACTTTGTTTTCCCTATCTTTTTTGGAAAGCCGCAGGATGCAACAACCGAAATTGTGGGGAAACTCCCTCAAAACTTGGAGGTCTCGCCGTGTTTTGCGGGCGCACCATTTTGGGGGAAGGAAACACAAAAAGTCAGGGTTCGCATTGGCGGCGCCTGACTTTTTTCGTTGCAGCAGCTGGACATGGACATGAAGGGTGGCTGCACTCCGCGCAGCGCCTGTCGCAGACGAGACAAATCCTTCTGCCCTTGCCAAAAGACCGGCGAAAACACTGGGTTTCCGCCGGTCTTTTTCATTCGTGCTTTCGCAAAAGGCCGGGATTACTCCCGGCCCTGCAGGAAAGTCAATTACCTGCCAAATTTTTGTCGAACTCCATGAAGATGTTGGCCGCCTGGGCCCGGATGGTGGTGCCTCTTGCGTCCAGGGTGCCGTCCTCGTGGCCGTGAATCAGGCCGTTGCCGTTGGCCCAACTCATGGCAGCCTCGGCCCAGTCCGCTGCGGTGTCCCCGTCCGGAAACTGGGAAAGGTCGCCCTCTGCGGTCAAGTCGCAGCCTTTGTCGCCGGCGTAGTTGTAGAGCAGTTGGGCGAACTCCTGGCGGGTGATCCTGTTGCCCGGCTGGAAGGTGCCTTCCCCGTAGCCCTCAGCCACGCAGGTTTGGGCAGCCCAGGTCACGGCAGTTTCATACCAGCCGAAGGCGTCTGAAAAGCCGCTGTCGCCGCTCACCGTGGGCTGGCCCTCCAGATTGTAGAGGATCTGCACCGCCTGGGCACGGGTCAAGTGGGTACCCGGGGAGAATGTGGTGGGGCTCATGCCCTCCATAATGCCCTTTTCCACCACATAGTCCACGTCTGTCAGGTGGCAAGAGGGGCACAGCTGGCCGCTGTCACAGCGAAAGGTGACGGAAATGGTCACCCGGTCGCTGGGCTGGGTAAAGCTGTAGGTGCCGTTGCCATTGTCGATGACCTCCACTGGGTTGCCGTTGCGGTCGGTGACGGTGATCGCATCCACCTCCTGGCCGGGGTTGGGCTTGGGGGTGATGGTCACCTCGTCCCCGCGGCTGGGCCGGCTGGGGCTGGTCGCGACCGTACCGCCCTCCCCTGTGTCCACCTGGGGCGGGTAGGTGGGCGGCGGGGTGGGTGTAGGGTCCGGATCGGGTTCTTCCATTCTGACACCAGCAAAAGCAAAGTCGCCCAAGCTGGTCGTGGAAAAGCTGACAGTACGGTTCCTAACGCTTCGTGCCAGTTCTAACTCTGTGGGGTCCCCCTTTTCATCCAAGACATCCTAGAGGAAAAGGCGTACGCTATTGGCATCGTACCCTTCCGGCAGATTCACTAAGCTCTTATCGGCGGCCCCCAGGGTAAACGCCACGTTTTTTGTCTGCGTTCGCTTCCACGTTCAGCGCGCCGCCGAACAGTTCCACGCTTGGGCTGTTTAGCCATTCCGGGACGTTATTTGCCACGCCAACGCTTATTGGTATTTGGTTCTCTAGAGCATATAGGGTGTCCACCGCGCGATAGTTGCTGTAATACGGATTATCTTTCGTGCCATTATTCAGCGCCTCTTCCTGCAACTGGGTTTTTACAGGCCCACTCACCGCCTTCAAGAGCTTCTCTATCTGGTCCCGCATGGCCGTGTATGAAAGCTTCGCGTGAACATCTCCGCCGGAGGGAGAGACCTGAATCATCCCGTTTAGGACTTCACCCAAATCAGCCAGGGATTCCTCTGCTAAGTTCTCCAAATCCGGCGTCAGCGTATAGCATGCGCATTCGTCGTCCACATGCAGGTATTCTCAGCGCAAGCTGGACGGACGAGCGGTTTGCAGTCCAGACAGCCCTGCAATTTCCAAAGAAACCATGAATACACGCCGGAGATCGCTGTTCATCCACACCGTCATTTTGCTACCTCCCTGGGAGGACCCCCAGCCTTGCCTCTCCCCTGTTCCTTACTGGAACAGTGTCAGTCCCAGGGAGAAGCCTGCCCGCCGGGGCTGTTTACCCTTACAGTCCCCACCGGCGGTGGAAAAACCGTCTCTTCTCTGGCCTTTGCCCTGGCTCACGCCAAAAGCCAAGGCCTGCGCCGGGTGGTTTATGTCATCCCCTACACCTCTATCATTGAACAGACCGCCCAAACTTTTCGGAACATTTTGGGAGAGGAAAACGTGCTGGAGCACCACTCTCAGGTGGAAACGATCACTTCGTCGGAAACCAGCACAGAATGGGACCGGGCTTGTGAAACCTGGGACAAGCCTGTCATCGTCACCACAGCGGTGCAATTTTTTGAATCTCTGTTCTCCTGCCGCCCCACCCAGTGTCGAAAACTCCACAATTTGGCCAAGAGTGTCATCATCTTCGACGAGGCACAGATGCTGCCTTTAGGGCGTAGAGGCCAACCGCGGAAAAAAGGATCCTCCCAATTTGTCCAAAGCCCGGCGAAAACCGAAGGGTCCCGCCGGGCTTTTCTTGGTCCGCACACCACCACAACAAAAGCGCTCCCCTGCCGCGTTCGCGGGAAAAGGGAGCGCTTTTTTCTCTCTTATAGTTTTTTGGCTTTCAGGATCACCGACAGATTTAGCAGGCTCGCTTTTCCCGGGGAATAATATTTTCCCTCCTGGAAGACCTCCGCCTCCTTGGGATCGTACGCCGATTCCTCCACCATGCGCTGCAGCAAAAACCCGTGGTCTGCCAGAGCATTCAGGTAGGAAGAGAGCTTCCAATTGCGGATGCGCAAACCCGCCCCTGCCTTTTCCATGGCAATTTCCGGTTCTTCTGTATAGGACCGGGTCAGCCGGTAGGCGCCGCCTCGGGCCTCCACGCACTGAAGCAAGGGGTTGTCCCAGGAAAAAACAAAGGTGCCCCCTGGCTTCAAGTATTCCGCCACCCGCGTCAGGGTGGCGTCTAAGTCCATGGTCCAGCCCAAACCGTAGATCGAATACACCAAGTCAAAGTACCCCTGAGGAAAGCCCGCGTTTTGTTCCATGGCGCCGCAGACCAAATGGGTGGGCTGGGGGCAGCTTCGCAAACGCTGGCGGGCTTGGTCGATCCGCGTCTGGGAAAGATCCAGGCCCCACAACTCCTTCACACCGTGCCGGGCCATCCATTGGAGGGACTCCCCTCCTCCGCAGGCCAATTCCAGTACGGCTTTTCCCCGCACGTCACCCAACAGGCAGAGGGTCTCTTCCGAAGGGGTGTAGGGGCCATATTCCGGCAGGTAGGTGCCGTTCCACGTTGTTTCGGCCACCTGGTTCCATCCGCTGTGATTGAACGCCAAGGTCTCCCCGTAAGAAGGAGCTTCCTCCTCCCCGGGAAAAAGAGCGTCCACGTTCACCCCCAGCAGCTTGGCGAGTTTGGGGAGCAGCATCACATCTGGATTCGCCTTTCCCGTTTCCCACTTGCTCACCGCTTGCACGCTGATCTGCAAGTGGGCCGCCAGTTCGCTCTGGCTGATCCGCTGTTTTTTTCTATACCGCTGAATGATTTGTCCCATTGATTCCATAAGTACTCCCCCATTTTTCCATGTTCCTGCAGCTGCTCATCCCTGTTGGAAAAAGCAGGTCCCGTCTTTCGCTGTTTCGGATGCCTGCCGCCAACCTCTGAGAATCTCAGAAGGAGGTTTCTCTTGCAGTCTTCTCCCACAGGCAGAACAACCGGTCCTCTCGCTCTTTCCAGGCAAGGCCTAGTATAAAACGAAGAGAGCCTCTTGGCAAGCGAAGGGCATTTGAAGATTTTCAACTGTTGGTTGAATTCTCTTGTAAAGACCCTGCGTGACCTCCTGGGAGAGATATCCCCCTGCTTGTAAGAAGAGGAAAAGGCCCTTGCCTACCTCGGGAGACAGGAACCGCCTCTGTTTCCAGAAAAGCGTTGCATTTCTTTTCGGAATGGCATACAATCAGTAGCGGAAAAATCAGCGGGGACAGGACCCATTTTTACAGGATGCGCCCCGGTTTCACCGCTCTGTACCCGAACAGGAGGATTGGATATGACAAAAGAATACTACCAAGGCAATCGGAACAGGCTGTATGCCCAAATGAAGGAGAACTCCCTGCTGGTGCTGTTTTCCGGGGTGGAAATCCGCAAAACCAACGATGAATTTTACCCCTTCTACACCCACCGCAACTTTCTCTATCTAACCGGCATTGACCAGAAGGAGACCGCTTTTATAGCCCGCAAGGACGGGGCGGGGAACATCACGGAAAAGATTTACATTCTGCCTCCCGACAAGATGGTGGAACGCTGGAGCGGTGAGCGCCTAAAGGCGACCCATGTGCAGGATCTCTCCGGCATTGGGCAGGTGGGCTATGTGGCAGAATTTGAAAACGACCTGCACAGGCTGGCCACCAGCGGGAACTACCGGCACCTGTACCTGGATTTGTACCGGGTCTCCCCCACAGACCGGGACGAACCTGCTCACCTGCTGCTCCGGCGCGCCGCCAGCGACTATCCCTTCCTGCAAGTGGAGAACGCCAACACGCTGGTGCGCTCCCTGCGGCTTTTCAAACAGCCCTGTGAGCTGGAGGCCATGCGCAAAGCCGAGGAAATCACCTGCGCCGGCATCACCTCCATGATGAAGGCTTCCAAGCCCGGCATGTATGAGTACCAGTACAAGGCCGTGTTCGACTACACCCTGGGACAATACGGCCCCCAGGGGCCTGGGTTCCCCTCCATCATCTCCGCAGGGAAGAACAACTTCTGCATCCACTACTACTCCTATAAGGGACAGGCCCACGACGGAGATATGGTCTTAAACGATGTGGGCGCCTGGCACGATTCCCTGATGACTGACGTATCCCGTGGCTGGCCCTGCAACGGCAAGTTCAACGACCGCCAGACGCTGCTGTACAACATTGCCCTGGAGACCTCGAACCACATGTTCTCCCTCATCAAGCCCGGCATGGCCATGCAGGACGTGGACGGGGAATCTCACCGGTACTGCGCCCAGCTTTTGCAGGAGGCCGGGGTGCTGGACAAGGCGGAGAACATCGGCACCTACATGTGGCACGGCGGCGCCCACCATGTGGGCTTGGACGTGCACGACGCCGTCCTCACGCCGGAGCGCATTGCCCCCAACATGGTGTTCTGCGTGGACATTGGCATCTATCACGAAGAGTGGGGCATCGGCTTCCGGGTGGAAGACAACTGCCTGGTCACGGAGACCGGCTGCGAAAACCTCTCCGCCTCCATTCCCCGCACCATTCCGGAGATTGAGGACACCATGCGCCAGAACTTTGTGGCCTTTTAAGGGAGGATGGAACTGCCGACATGAATCAAGTGCTACTGATTGTCATGGCTGCCGGCGCCGTCTTGGGCGGCTTTGACCGGCTGCGGGGCAACAAATGGGGCTTTGGAGACAAATTTGAATCCGGCTTTATGATGCTTGGTTCCATGGCTCTTTCCATGGCGGGCATGATCTGCCTGACCCCGGTGCTGGCCCAGTGGCTGGAAGGGGTCATTGTGCCTGTATACCGCCTTTTGGGGGTGGACCCGGCCATGTTTGGCAGCCTGCTGGCCATTGACATGGGAGGCTACCCTTTGGCCAAGGAGCTGGCGGAAGATCCCCTGTTGGGAAGCTACGCCGGACTGGTGGTCTCTGCCATCTTTGGGTGCACGCTGGTGTTTACCATTCCTGTGGGCATGGGGATGATCGCCCCGGCGGACCGGCCTTTTTTTGCCAAGGGCATCATGCTGGGACTGGTGGCCATGCCGGTGGGCCTGGTGGCGGGCGGCCTTTTCTGCGGGCTCTCTGTGCTCACATGCCTGCATCAAAATCTGCCCATCTTTCTTCTGGCCCTGCTGCTGTTGGGAGGCCTGTGGAAATTTCCGGAGAAAATGGTGAAAGGCTTCTGCCTCTTGGCGGAAGGGATCCGCTGGCTGGTGACCATTGGCCTGGTGCTGGCGGCGGTGGAGTCTATGACCGGATGGAATCCCCTTCCCGGCATGGCCCCCTTGGAGGAAGCTATGGCTACCGTCTCCTCCATTGGCATTGTGCTGCTGGGCAGCCTCCCTACGGCGGAGCTGGTGCGCCGGCTGCTGGTGCGCCCCTTCGCCTGGCTGGGCGGGAGATTGGGCATGAGTTCCCAAAGTTTAACAGGCATTTTGGTGGGATTGGTCAGCCCTTTGCCCACCTTATCCCTGTATGAGAAAATGGACCCCCGGGGAAAGGTGGCCGCAGGAGCTTCTCTGGTCAGCGGGGCCAGCCTTTTGGCGGCCCACATGGCCTTTGTGCTCAGCACAGAGCCGGACATGCTGGGCCCTGTGCTGGCCGCCAAATGCTGCGGCGCTCTGGCAGCCATTGTGCTGGCGCTGCTGCTGGACCGCAGCCGGACCGGCAGTGAACCGGCGACGGCGTAGAAAAAAGCAGGGCGCCTGCTGCTCTTTTCCCCGAGGGGGAACCTAAGGGCAGCGGAAGGTAAAAAAACTAGGGGAGGGATTTCATGGACTATCGGATCGCCGTGTGCGACGACCGGGAGGAGGACCGGAGTTTTGCCCGGGAAAGCGTCCTGCAGTGGGCGGAAAAGCGGGGATTTGACGTGGACGTGCAGGAGTTTCCCTCGGGAGACGCCTTCCTCTTTCACTACACGGAAGACCGGGCTTGGGACATTCTGCTGCTGGACGTGGAAATGCCCGGCTGCAGCGGAGTAGACCTGGCCAAACAGGTGCGCAAAGACAGCCAGCTTTTGCAGATTGTCTTTCTCACCGGGTATTCGGACTATTTGGCGGAAGGGTACGACGTGTCCGCCCTGCACTACTTGCTCAAGCCCATTCACCGGGAAAAACTCTGGGCCGTGCTGGACAGGGCTGTGGAGCATCTGGCACGGGCGGGACATTCCCTGCTGCTGGAGCTTCCCGAAGAGCTGGTGCGCGTCCCCCTGTATGAGGTGGAGTACATAGAGGTGCGGGGCAATTACGTCACCGTCCACACCGCAGCGGAAGCGTATCGGGTGAAAAAGACGCTCAGCGCCATGGAGCAGGAGCTGGACGACCGCTTCTTCCGGATCGGCAGGTCTTACATTCTCAACCTGGGCAAAGTGCGAAAGGTCACCAAGCGGGAGGTACAGCTGTTCAGCGGCAGCCGCCTCCCCCTGCCCCGGGGCATGTACGAACCCTTGAACCGGGCCATCATCCAAAAGCTGTAAGGAGGGAGAGCATGGGGCTGTTTTCCAAAAAAACCGAAAAACGCATGGCCGCCTACCAGCAGGAGCTGCTGAAAACCCACTACCGGGAGGTGGAAACCATGTACCGGGAAATGCGGGGCTGGCGCCACGATTTCCGCAACCACATCCAGCTGCTGCAAACCTACGCCCAAAAGGGGGATTTGGAAGCCATCAAATCCTATCTCACCGAACTGGAAGGAGACCTGAAACGGGTGGAACCGGCGGTGAAAACCGGCAATTCCATGGCGGACGCCATTTTAAACAGCAAGATCTCCCTGGCCAAAGCTAAGGGCATTGCCGTGCGGGCGGACGCCCACATTCCCGTGACGCTCTCCATCTCGGACTTGGATTTGTGCGTCCTTTTGGGCAACCTGTTTGACAACGCCATAGAGGCCAGCCAAAAGCTGCCGGAGGAAGAGCGGATGATCCGCATTTACATGGACATGAAGGGCAGCCAGCTGTACATCTCCTTTACCAACCTGGCAGCCGGCGGCAAGCAAAAAAAGGTGGGCGGCCGGTTTTCCTCCACCAAAGGGGAGGGCCACGGCTTTGGGCTGGCCCGCATCGACAGCGTGGTAGAACGCCTGGGAGGATACTTGACCCGGGCCAGCGAAGAAGGCGCCTTCACCACGGAAGTCCTGCTGCCCCAGGAACCGGTGTAATTCGTCCCCCAGAAAAAGCAATTCGTCCCCGAAATGCCACGGGGACGATTTTTTGCTTTATACTACAGGCAGGATGAAAGAAGGAGGGAACCCCATGAAGAACCAAGAAACCCGCTACAGCATGCTGCAAAACGCCGGGTATATGATCCGTCTGGCCTGGCGGGAGCAAAAAAGCGTGCTGTGGCTGTGCCTGGCTTTGGCAGGGCTCTATGTGGCCATCAGCTTGGCGGAGCTGTTTTTGGCGCCCCTGGTGCTGGGCAAGGTGGAGGCCGCCGCGCCTTTGCCGGAGCTGTTCGGCACCATTGCCGTCATGGCCGGAACGTTAGTCCTGCTGCGTGCCGCACAGGCCTATATAAACCAAAACACTGAGTTTGGCCGGATACAGCTGCGGATGGAGCTGAACCTGCAAGTGATTGTGAAGGCTGTGTCCACCTCTTACCCCAACAGCAGCGGCCCCGCCCTGCTGAAGGAGAAGGAGCGGTCCGACCGGGCCCTAGGCTCCAACTCCTCCGCCGGAGAGGCCATTTGGCGGGTGATGACGGAGATTCTTCAAAACCTGCTGGGCTTTGGCATCTACCTGGTGCTGTTTCTCAGCCTGGACCCGGTGCTCATCCTCCTGGCAGTGGCCACGGCAGCCCTGAGCTATGTGTGCTCCCTGCGAACCAACAAGTGGTCCTACGACCACCGGCAGGAGGGCGCCGCCCTGGGCCAGAAGATGACGTACATCCGCCAAAAAGTCGGGGACCGGGGCACATTGAAGGACATCCAGATTTTTGGCATGAGCGGCTGGCTGCAGCAGGTGTACGATGCAGTGCTGAAGCTGTACCGGGACTTCCAGCTGCGGGAGCAGCGGATGCGCCTGCTGGGAGACCTGGCCGAGGTGATTCTCACCTTTTTGCGCAACGGGGCCTCCTATGGCTATCTGCTGATGCTGACTCTGCGGGATGGGCTGCCGGTTTCGGAGTTTTTGCTGTACTTCAACGCCGTGGGGAACTTCACCACCTGGGTGACGGGCATTTTGAAAGGCTTTGGAGAGCTGCACCAGTTCAGCTTAGAATTGAGCAGCGTGCGGGGCTACATGGAGGCGCCGGAGCCTGGACCATTCTCAACAACCCCCTGGTCACTCTGCTGGGACTGGCGGCCTTGTTGGCGGTGACCCTCCTCGCTCCCCTGTGCCAGAACAAGAGCACCCAGCTTCTCACCCAGGAGGCCGAGCGTACCACCGGCGCCAACCGCTTCTTCAACTTTCTCTACGAGCAGATGCAGGAACCTGCCCACGGGGTGGACGCCCGCATGTACCGGCAGGATAGGCTGATCCGTCACTACGTCAGGGAGGACCGCTCCTGCTATCCCGACGGCCCCCTGGCCCGGTGCGCCCGAGGCCCTATGGGCCTGTGGGCGGCGGCAGCCGCGGCGATGTCCGGGGTGTTTACAGGGCTTGCTTACGCCTTTGTTTGCCTGAAGGCTTGGGCGGGAGCCTTTGCCGTGGGCAGTGTGGCCCAGTATGTCAGCGCCATCACCGCCCTTTCCAGCAACTTGAGCGCGCTGGTGGCCACCTGGGGAGAGTTCCGCTCCAACGCGGTGTTTCTGCGCACCACCTATGAGTTTTTGGACATTCCCAACACCATGTACCAGGGCAGTCTGACCACAGAGAAGCGGACGGACCGCCACTACGAAATTCAGTTCCGGGACGTGTCTTTCCGGTACCCCAACACGGACACCTGGGCCCTGCGCCACGTGAACCTGAAGTTCCAGGTGGGTAGCCGCCTGGCGGTGGTGGGGGAAAACGGCTCCGGCAAGACCACCTTTATCAAGCTGCTGTGCCAGCTGTACGACCCTACGAAAGGGGAAATCCTCTTAAACGGCATCGACATCCGCAAGTACAACTACCGGGAGTATCGGGCCCTGTTCTCCGTGGTGTTCCAGGATTTCAAGCTGCTGGCCTTTCCCCTGGGACAAAACGTAGCCGCCGCCGTACAAGTGAACAAAGGCCGGGCTGCCTCCTGCTTGGAGATGGCCGGATTTGGAAAACGGTTGGCCACCATGCCCCAAGGCTTGGAAACGCCCCTGTACAAGGAATTTGACGAAAGCGGTGTGCAGGTGTCCGGCGGGGAAGCCCAGAAAATTGCTTTGGCCCGGGCTCTGTACAAAGACGCCCCCTTCGTGGTGCTGGATGAGCCCACCGCCGCCCTGGATCCTGTGGCGGAGATGGAGGTGTACGAGAACTTCGACAAGATTGTGGGAGACAAGACGGCGGTGTACATCAGCCACCGGCTTTCCTCCTGCCGGTTCTGCGACGACATTGCCGTGTTCGACCACGGGCAGATTGTCCAACAGGGCAGCCACCAGAAGCTGGTGCAAAGCGACGGAAAGTACCAGGCCCTTTGGAAAGCCCAGGCGCACTATTACACCAAGGCGGAGCAAACTGTGGAAAACTCTGCCAGCTCTTCGGAAGCTCTCTCCCATCCACTCAGACAAAGCAAGACCGCCCCTCTTACGGAGGTCTTGCCTTCGCCTAAAGGCAGCAAAAAAGGAAGGAAAGCCGTTTCAGGCTTTCCTTCCCTTTTTCTATGCCAGAGAATCCGATCCAAGGGCACTGCGCAGCCTGGCAGTAATCCCGACTGCTGGATGGGGCTGTGCTTTGCCTTTCTCCCGGAGGGAACCGGCTGGGTCAAATGGCAAAATCTCCGTTGCGGAAAATTTCCACCTCTTCCCCGGTCTCCGTGGTCCCCACAATCCGCATGTCCGCCGTGCCGATCATGAAATCGATGTGGATGGTGGAGTCGTTAAACAGGTCCGGATGGCCTTCCGGCGAAGAGTTGAGCCCACGGCCCAATGCCAGGTGGCAGCTGGCGTTTTCGTCGATCAGGGTGGTGTAGTAGACCAGCCCGCTCATGCTGATGGGAGAATGGTATTCCACCAGAGCGGCCTCTCCCAAATACCCGGCGTTTTCATCGGTGGCCACCAAGGCCTCCAGCATCTCCTTGCCCTCGTCAGCCAGGACTTCCACCACCTTGCCCTGGGCAAAGCGGAAGCCGAAGTTTTCGATTTTCTTGCCCCCCAGCACCAGAGGACGGGAAGCGTAGACCACGCCGTTGGTGCCATACTTGGCGGGAGTGGTGCAGATTTCCTCCGTGGGAATGTTGGGAGTGAAGGTCTCAGCGGGACGTCCTTCGTAGCCAAACTTGGACCAGGGCGTCAGCTCCACGGTCAGATCGGTGCCGTTGGAGGCAGTGTAGTGCAGCTTTTTCAGCCCCAGAGCATCCACTGCCTTGCCGCGGCTGGCCTTTTGCTCCCGAAGCCTCTCCCAGGTTTCCACCACATCGTTGGTTTCGTCAATATAGCACAGCTTTAGGAGGATGTCCCACAGCTCGGTGAGGGCCTCTTCCCCTTTTTTGTCCAGGATGTACTCGGCCCACTCCACCGTAGGCACCATGGCGATCAGCCACTGGCAGTGCTTTTCCCGGCTGGCCCGGCGCATAATATTCCGCACCCCGTCCACGTGGGCAAAGATGGCGTTGGACTGTTTTTCGCTGACGCCTTCCATCAGTTTGGGATTTACACCTTCCAAACGGACATAGCAGGCGCCTTCGTCCAAATACTTCTGGTACATGGAGCTTTCCCACTCCTCCACCCGACGGACAGCCTCGTCGGGACGGTACTGAGCGGCCACCTTCAGGTTGGCCTGGTCCAGGTAGCTGACAACCACATTGCCGGCTCCCAGCTTGTAGCATTCCTCTGCAAAAATGCTGGTGAACTGCCACCCTTCAATGGCGGCTTCCACCAAAACCGTCTGCCCTTTCTGCACGTTTAAGCCCACCCGGGCCAACGTGTACGCGTACTTCCGTTTCATCTGTTCCAGATCCATGGGGAATCCTCCTTCTATTGTGGGATATAGTCGTATTATACTCCACATCGCTCCCTTTGAAAATAGGAAAAGCGCCGGTTTTTGCATCTGCAGGCCATGCAAAAGCAGAGGCTCGTTTCCCCGGAGGAACCCTCCCAAAGGACAGGGGGCTATTTCCGGCAAAAAAAGAAGGAAGCTTTGGCAAACAAAGCGTTCCCTCTCGTTTCCACTGTCAAAACAGCCGGGCAATGGCTGGGACAATGTCTTTAATCACCGTGCGGGTGGTGTTGATGCACAGATCAAAATTGAGCTTATCTCCCCAGGCATGGCCTGTATACAGGCCATAGTATTTGGCCCGGCGCCGGTCAATTCCCAGGATTTTCTGTGTATTTTGAGGGTTTGATTTTGGGCTTTCGTCAATCTATCTATGAACCTGCCGGAAACTTCTACACTTCCGACAACGGGGAAAAGGGCCGCAGAACGCAAAAAAGCGGGGCCTCCGGCCTGAAAAATCAGGCGGAAG
>CAJFEW010000041.1 GCA_904374805.1 uncultured Neglectibacter sp. | reverse complement strand
AGCAGCGCCTTTGTTCTTTTCTCTGGGGTTGGGGGAAATGGGAAAATCGACCTTGTTCTATCCAAAAACGGCCTGGGATATCTCTCCCAGACCGTTTTTCCCTTTTCCAAGGAGGAACATATGGCGCCCCACTCCAAATTCCTGGTAGATTCATCCTAGCCAGGGAAGTTCAACATATCCCTGTGACAGGGAAAAAGGAACAGCCTACGCCGTCCCTCCTGTCAATCTACGGCTTTCATCGAACCACGCAGCGGTCTGAGAAAAAGACAAAAGGGACAGCTTGCGCTGTCCCTCCTGTCAATCCATGGCTTTCATCGGACCGCGCCAGCGGTCTGGAAAAAAGACAAAAGGGACAGCTTGCGCTGTCCCTCCTGTCAATCTATGGCTTTCACCAGACCGCGCCAGCGGTCTGAGAAAAAAGACAAAAGGGACAGCTTGCGTCGTCCCCCTGTCAATCTATGGCTTTCACCCGACCGCGCCAGCGGTCTGAGAAAAAGACAAAAGGGACAGCCTACGCCGTCCCTCCTGTCAATTCATGGCTTTCATCGGACCGCGCCAGCGGTCTGAGAAAAAAGACAAAAGGGACAGCCTCCGCCGTCCCTCCTGTCAATCTACGGCTTTCATCGAACCACGCAGCGGTCTGAGAAAAAGACAAAAGGAACAGCTTGCGCTGTCCTTCCTGTCAATTCATGGCTTTCATCGGACCGCGCCAGCGGTCTGGGAAAAAGACAAAAGGGACAGCTCGTGCTGTCCCTCCTGTCTATGGGGTAATCATAAAATTTAGGTGAGTTGAAACCTTATTCAATCAAACCTGCTCTGTTAGCATTCATCAGCACAGTAGCAGCTTCCGCTCTGTTCATGTTGGCAGCAGGACGGAAGGTGCCTGCGGCGTCGCCGTTCATGATGCCAGCAGCCTTGTTCATATAGATGGCGTCACTGGACCACTCAGGGATCAGGTTGTCGTCGACATACTTCTCGTCGGAGATCTCGGTCAGATCAAACGCACGAGCCAGAATGGTGGCAACTTCCTGACGGGTAATGTAATTCTGAGGACGGAACTCGCCGTTGGAGTAACCTTCGATCAGGCCTTGCTCCTGGCAGAAGGCAATGGCAGCAGCGCCCCAGTAATCAGAGGGAACGTCGATAAAGCGGGTATCAACCTCGGTGCCCTCGGCAGGCTCCTCAAAGCCCATAGCCCGGGCAATCAAGCAGGCAAACTGAGCGCGGGTGATATCCCCGTAGGGATCGAACCGGCCGTTGCCAACACCCTGGATGTAGCCATTTTCCACACCAGCCATCACGTCCTCGAAGAACCAATCGCCCTCGTTCACGTCGGTGAACCGGTTGGAGACTTCCACAGTGATGGTGTAGGTGTTCGTGGTATGTCCATCTTCAGAAACCACCGTGAACTGACGGGGGTTCACAAAGTTGTAGGTAGCGCCGGGATCGGCCATGTTTTCGCCGTCGTCAGCAATCTGGTTGCGGTCGCCCACCACCACATAGGCGTTGGTGGAGACGTTGAACACAGGAGCCAGGCTGGTGACTTCAGAGGCCAGAGGCAGAGTGACAGTCACGTTGTTGCCAACGGGAGTGGCGGTCACGCCGTTGATGGTCACGCTGTTCAGAACTGCGTCGTTCTCAGGCTCCGCCACAGTGACGGTCAGCGTGTAAGGCTCTGCACGCTCCACGCCGTTCTCTGCGGTGACCTGGATCAACTCAAAGGGAGCATTTGTGCCCTGATTATTTTTAACTTGCAGTTTCTTATCGCCGGCGCCCCAGTACAGCTGGATGCAATCCCCCTTCGCCAGGTCGCCGTTCAGGTCATACACCAGGGGATTCAGAGTGACAACAGAATTAGGGGACACCTGATTGCCATTATTATACGTAAACCGCTGGACAGTAGCCCCGCCCTCGTTGGTGGTGTAGTCCAGATAGAGGTTGTTGTGAGACTTGCGGTCGCCATCGGTGAAGTAGTAGGGCAGTTCAATGGAAATCTCGTTGCCAACAATGCTGGCGTCGATGGTGGTATCGGTATACGCGTCGTACACAGACAGAGAGGTCAGGTTGCTGCCCGTGCGGGGAGCATTCTGGGTCAGAGTCAGGTCGTACACGGTGTACAGGCCATCCAACTTAGAGTTGTTCTCAATAGAGGTCAGAGTGTCGCCTGCATCAATCTGTTCAGCAGCAGCCTGGCTCACCACAACAATCTGCAGAGGAGTGACAGCGTCGTCTTTGCCGTACTCGTCCACATACTGGAAGTTCTTGCTGCCAGCCCATCCCTCAGCAGGAAGGATGTTTCTGTCATCGCCTGCAACTGTTGTGTGAGTTTCATTGATGGGATCAATGGCATACAGGGTGTCATTCCCGACAAAGTACATTTCAGCGTCCACAGGAAGTTCCGTCACAACAGTGCCGCCACCCGTTTCACGGCGATTGGCAGTGTTGTTACCCAAACTGCCGTCATTTGCGTTAACATTGTTGTACTTCCAGTATTCACTGTAAGCGATGTTGCCGGTGATGGTGGAATCGCCGTTGTCCACGGTCAGGTCAATGTTGTTGGCAGTGTTCAGGTCGCTGTAGTTCACAACGCCGTTCTGAGCCAACTGCACTTCACCCAGCTTGCTGTCCTGGCTGGCGTTCGCGCTGTTGAACACGATGGTGTAGGACTTGGTGGAATCAGTGTTAGAAACATCGATCATTGCAGAAGCCCTAGTATTGTTGAAACGTTCATCACCAGCAGGCAGATAGCTAACAGCACTCAACTTGGTGCCAGTCTGGTAAATGGGAGTGACAACGCCAGAAGTGTTTTTAAAGGTCACTGTGCAGCCGGAAGCGGCAGTCCAGAAGAGCTTCCAACCACGATTGCCCAAATCGTTCACACTGGTGTAGGTGTAGGGAATCTCGTTGAAGGTGATGGTGCTGCCGGAGATGGCGCCCTCAATGCGCTCGCCCGTCTTCTCGTTGAGCAGATACATAGCGGTCATCTCAGGATCCTGCACAGCTGCGGTCTCGATGTTCAGCTCGTAGTCCACAGTCTGAGGAGCATCTGCATCAAATTCCGTACCAGCAGCAGTTACACGCAAGGTGTAATTGTCCGTAGTCAGCGGAACATTTGCACCGCTGATGGTCAGGGTGTTTTTATCAACAGCAGCCGTCTTGCTCCAATTCAGCCCAACAACATTCACGGTCGTCTCAGGAGAAACACCCAGTGCCATGTACTTGGAAGCGGAGGCATTCCGCACAGAAGCGGGCAGGGAGATGGTGATCACGTTGCCCTCGATGGTAGCCTGGTAGTTGTCCACAGACAGAGTCTTAATGGCAGCAACGGTGTCCTGGTCAATAGCGTCGAAGCACAGGTTCCAATCCTCAGAGGTGCCATCGCTGTAGTGCACAACGATAGGAAGAATCACGTCATCGCCAGTGCTAGTAGCGGTATCAGTTTGGAAATCATCCCAATCATACGTCTCACCGGAAACCAAAGTGACATCCTGGCCAGCGGTATTCTCGGCTGTGACAGTCACGGAATAGTTGGTCTCAAAGGTGGGAGTGAACTCGGTGGTGCCGTAGTTATAGGGCAGGTACACTTCCACGGTAGGATTTGTGTTGCTAGTAGCCACCTGGAAGTCAGGATCTTCCGTCACACGGTCGATCTGAGAGGTGTGGCGCTCTCCGTCGATGGAGAAGGAAGCGAAAGGCTTGGGCTCCACCACGGTAACCGTGTAGGTGGCCTCGGTGCCGTCCGCAGCCTGCACCGTGAAGTAGGTCACGGTGTCATAGCTGGTAACATCAACTTTGTAGGAGCCGTCGTTATTCTCGTCAGCGCGCGTAGTGCTGGTGGCATCGCCCTCATACACTACGGCGTTGTCGTCGGCAGTGTGCACATTGACAGAGCCGTTCGCAATCTCGTAGCCATAGTTGGCAACCACGGTGTAAGCAGAGCCGCTTACGGACACGTCATACTCCCGGTTGTTGGACAGATGCACAGCCTCCACGGCGGTGTCATCGCTGGCGGGAACCGTGGTGAAGGTGACGGTGTAGGGCTCGCTCTGGGTGTCAGAGGAGTCCACGGTCACAAACTGCATGGAACCAGCAGCCTTCTCCGCGTCGGTCAGCGTCATGACATAGCGGCCGTTTGTCAGCTCTGCATCGGTGGTGTCATCCAGATCGATGTAGTGGGCCACTTTGCCGGCAGCGCCGTTGGCGTCCAACTGAACCTCGACCGTGACATCGCTGCTGCCAGGATCGACGATCTCAGCGCTGTATGTGCTCCCATTGGGAGTCGCTTCCACACCGTTGACGAATACCTTCGCCACAGTGGGTTGCGAAGCCGCAGCAGCGCTGAGCGGTTCTTCAGAAACTTGCTTTTCTTCATAATTTCAACCCTCTTAAATTTTAGATTCTCTCAGGGCTTTTTCCCTGGGAGTTGAAGTTATCTATACACTGCCACCCGGCTGGGGCGCAGGGCCGCCGGACGGGGCCTGGGGCTGGGAAAATGGGGGAGAGGGCGCGAATTTCTTCAACTTTTGTTCAAGTTTTCCCCCGATTCTTCCCGGTTTGTGGAAAACTCCTCCTGTGGCTCGTCCTCTGTGTCCGGGGCGTGGGGCGCTCGGGTGGACAGAAGCACGTGGGCCATGCAGTCGCTGATGCGGCTCTCCGCCTCCTTCATCACGTGGCTGTAGATGCTGGTGGTGGTGGACACGCTGCTGTGTCCCAGCCGGTGGCTGATGCTCACGCTGTCCACCCCGTGAAAGAACAGCATGCTGGTCATGGTGTGGCGGAAGGCGTGGGGATTCAGGTGGGGGAGATTGTGCCGCTTTTGAAACCGGACCAGCCAGTTTCCCAGCTGGCTGGGATTCATCCGCCCGCCCCGCTCCCCGGGGAACACATAGGGGGATTCCTCCCACTTATCGCCCAGCTCTTCTTTCCGGGCCTGCTGCCACTGGCGGTACTCCTCCAGCAGGCACATGGTCTCCTGGGGCAGCTTGATGGTGCGCACGGAGTCCCGGGTTTTGGGGCTGCCCTCGTAGACGCCCCGGTCCCCGGCGTAGAGCAGCGTACAGTCAATGTGGATCTGCCCGTTCTCCCAGTCCACATGGTCCCACTTCAGCCCCAAAAGCTCCCCCCGCCGGCAGCCAGACACCAGCAGCAGGTGGATGGCCGTCTTCCACTTGAGGGACTCCGACTCCAGCGCCCGGAGGATCTGGCCCACCTCTTCCTCCTGAAAGTAGTTGGGGTCTCCGCTCTCTCCCTTAGGCGGGCTGGCCCGCCGGGCAGGGTTGAGGGCAATGCGCATCTCCCGCTCCGCCTGTCCCAGCACCACGCTCACCAGCAGGTGGCAATTGACAATGGTCCGCTGGCTCAGACAGCGCTCCTCCCGCCGGGTGGAGAACAGCAGGGAATAGGGCGCCCCCAAAGCCTCCGCCAGGCGCTGGGCGGTGTCCGGCTTCACGCCCTCTCCTTTGCGCAGCCGCTCCACGCTGATGTGCCGTCCCTCCCGGTCCAACACCCGGTTTCCCAGGCCCCGGGCCTCCAGCAGCTGCCACAGGGCGGGCCGGGCCAGGGCCTTCTCGTTGTCCTCCCGGGCCTGGGGCAAAGCCAGCTGCTGGTACAGATAGTTTAAATGCTGGGGCCGGATGTCCCCCAGCTTCATGTGGCCCAAAAAGGGCAGCACCCGCTTCAGGCTTTGCCGGTAGTGGATCAACGTCAGGTGCTTGAGCCCCGTGCGCTCTTTCAGTTCCAGCACATACTCCGCGTACTGGGCAAAGGTCTGCCGTCCGTCGGAAAGATACCCCTCCCGGCACTGCTGTTCAAACAGGGCCGCCTGTTTTTCCGCCTCTTTTCTGGCCCGTTTCTCGCTCCAGCCTGTAGGCACCCGCCAGGTCATGGTGTAGGGAGTCAGCTGTTTTCCCGTGCGGGGATCCCGCCCTTTGTACACCCGAATGCTGTAGGACACCACTTCGCCCTCTTTGTTTTTCCGCGCCTGCAAATACGCCATACCTTACTCCTTTCCGCGGCCTCTGTGCGCCGCTTTCCTTGAATTTTCTTTAGAATAAAAGGAAACCCTTGCAGTGTCAAACCGCTTCTCCCTCCATTCAACAATTTTTCAACTCTCTTTTTGCGGCGCGTTTTTCGACCAGCCGTCCCTGACCAGTGGTTTCCCAGCCCACGGTGAAAGCCATTCACCCGCACAGTGAACAGAGTGCCCCGTCTTCCTCACCGCCAAGTGGGGTAGGGAGTCCGCTGGCCGAAGGCCCCTTAGCCAGTGAGGAAGGAACACTGGCCTGCGCGGCGAGCGTCGAGCACAGTGTTTCCCACACTGCCGGGCGGGACAGGGCACCGCTGACCGATGGTTCCCCGGCCCGCAGTGAAAGCCATTCACCCGCGCGGTGAACAGAAGGCCCCGTCTTCCTCACCGCCAAGTGGGGGAGAGAGGCCGCTGGCCGAAGGCCCCTTAGCCAGTGAGGAAGGAACACTGGCCCGCGCGGCGGGCGTCGAACACAGCGTTTCCCACAGCCCCGGGCGGGGAGCGCTCCCAACTGGCTCTCAAAAAGGCAAAAAAAGCCCCCCCCAGTCCTTGCGGACTGGCGGGGGCTCCCCGAGAAACCGGAGTTTCTCTGTATCTTTCTTTTTAGGAATAAATAAAGGCGTTCAGCTGGGTCTCCTGGGGCAGGGAAATTCCCTCCAGGGCCTGCAGGGTGGTCACATTCAAAAAGGTGCGGAACGTGGAATAGGTGTACACCGGCGCCTGGCTGACCGCCTGGCCCCGGATCAGCTGGGCTGCCAAATCGGCCGCCTTGCGGCCCGTCTCCTTTTCCTCTACGCCCACAGCGGCCAGGGCGCCTGCCTGCACCATGCTCTCCGACCCGGCGTACCAGGGCGTTCCCGCCCCCTTGGCGGCTTCGCTCACCGCGGCAGCTGCCGGCGCCACCGTGCTGTCCGCCGGGGTGTACAAAGCGTCTACGGCGGCGCACAGCTCCCCGGCGGCCTGCTGTACCTCCTCTGAGGAGGAGACTGTGGATTCCGTCACGGTGATGCCCCGCTCCGCGCAGGCCGCCTGCAGCGCCTCCACCTGGGCCAGGGCGTTGGCCTCCTCCGGGTTGTAGAGCACGCCCAGAGTCTGCAGGCCGCTGTCTGCCTGGAGGGCCAGGTCCAGCAGGGAGCCGGCCGGGGCAGGGGAGACCACCCCGGTGACAGCGCTTTCCGGCGCGGCCCCTTCCGTCAGGCCCAAGGGCTCCGGGTCCGTCACTCCGGCGAACACCACCTGAATCTGGGTGCCTGCTACTGCGGAGAGGGCTGCCTGCGCCGCCGGCGTGGCCAGCGCCACAATCATGTCCACCTCATCTTCCACAAAGCCCTGGCAGATCTCCCCGGCCTGGGCCGGGTCTCCCTGGGCGTTTTGGTACTGGATCTCCACTTGTTCCTCCGTGCAGCCCCACTCTTCCAGCCGCTGCATGAAGGCTTCCCGAATGGCGTCCAGGGCGCTGTGCTCCTGGTACTGCACCAAGCCGATCCGCCAGGGACCCGCCGGCTCCGGCGTGGGGGAGGGGCTGGGGGAAACGCTCACCAAAGACGACTCCTCCTCTTGGGGGGCGCAGCCTCCCAAAACGCCCAAAACCAGCGCCACACACAACAACACACTCCCGATCTTTTTCAATGGCTTCGACCTCGTTTCTCCCCAGGGGGTTGCTGGAAACAGAAAGCCCCCGGGACCCTTCCATCCGAAAGGGCCCGCAGGGACTTTCCACACCCGGAGTTTCCGGGAAAAATTCCGCTGCTTATGGGTTCATTAAAGCACAGCCGGCAGGCTTTGTCAAGCGTCTCCCTGCAGCTGGGCCAGCAGGTTGGTCACATCGCTGGAGCGCACCAGGCCGGAATAGGTCCCGTTCAAGGTGGCCGCGTACCGCTCCTGGCCTTCCACCGGGTAATAGGCGATCTCGTCCTGCTGCTCCAACGTGAAATAGGACACCTGGATGGTCAGCACCGGGGTCTCCCCCTGGGTCACCGGATCCATGGAGAGGACGGACAGGCCCATGGCGCTGTCAAACAGGGACTGGTAGTCCTCGTAGGCCACCTCTTGGCCGGAGGGGGCGGTCACCGTGTAGGTGTAGGCCACGCTTCCCTCGGTGGAGGAGGCCTCGTCCTCTGTGCGGGTTACGGTGTACTGGTACACCTGGTCCCCTTCCACCGTAAAGGTCAGGCTGCTCACGTCCTCTATGGAGGGCTGCCACACGGCGCCGGTGCGCAGGTCCATGGCCTGGGCCTGGGCCCACACGTCCACGGCGCTGCCGGCCACCTGGTACACCAGCTGGCTGCCCTCGCTGGTCAGATACCGGTTGCCCTCTGCATCCGGGGCGCTGACCTGCAGGGTGTGCACCTCCTCGTTCAGCTGGAAGGTGATGGTGGCCGCCGGCTGGCTCAGGCCGTAGGCTTCCAGGTTCTCCTGGGTCAACCCTGCGGCGGCCACCTGCGAGGCCGTCAGGCTCTGCAGGGCGGTGACCAGCTGGCTGACGGCGGTGTCCTCCGCCTGGGCCAGCACAGGCTCATTCAGCATGTAGGTCCCTTCCATCTGGTCGTACTGGAGCAGCAGGGTCTCTCCCTCTTCGGTGGCGATATCCGCGTAATAGAGGATGTCCGTAGAGGAGGACTCTGTGTCGGAGCTGGCCGCGGGGCTTTCCACGGTGTAAACCTCCGTGCCCAAGTAGTGCAGGGGGTTCTCCAGCAGGCCGGTGCTCATATTGCAGATGGTCACCGTGCCCTGGTAGAGCACATAGTTCCCCACCGTCTCACCGGCTTGGGTGCCCACGGCCAACTCCACCGCGCTGCCGTCGGAAAGCTGGATAGTCACCTGGGTGGCGTTCCCTTCCTCAAGGCCGTAGGGCTCCAAGTTCTCCAGGGCCCCCAGGTCCTTGCTGACGGCCAGGCCCAGCAGGTCCTCCACATCCTCGGTGATGGTCAGCGTGTCCGGCTC
This sequence comes from uncultured Neglectibacter sp., assembly GCA_904374805.1. Taxonomy (GTDB): domain Bacteria; phylum Bacillota; class Clostridia; order Oscillospirales; family Acutalibacteraceae; genus Acutalibacter; species Acutalibacter pullicola. The sequence goes on along the minus strand of CAJFEW010000041.1, from coordinate 37,409 downwards.
ATACTCCCGGTACTCCTCCAAGGTGAACAGCACCCCATGGGTGTCCTCTTCCTGGCCGGAAGAGACAGAGCTCTCCGAACTGGCCGCGCTTTCCGCAGCGCTCTCCTGGCTGGTTACCGCCTGGGCCTCCTCTTCGGAGAGGGGCACCAGGGTAAAGGCGCCGTAGGCGTTCTCCACCTGTAGGGAGGTCACCTGCTCCGGCTCCAGGTCCAGCAGAGGCTCCCGCACTTGGGAAGAGGAGCTCTCCTCCTCGGCGGCGGTTTCCTCTGTGGGCTGGGTCAGCAGCAGGGCGGCGGCGCCGCCTCCCACCAACACCAGCACCAGCAGCATAATCAAAAAGGTGCGCAGGTTTTTCTTCATAGGCTTACAGGTGCCTCCTCTTCAGATAGATGCCCAGACCCACAAGGAGAATCACCACAGGAATGCCGCCGGTAAACAGGATGCCCAGCAGGGACACGGTGCCTGTGCTGGCGCTCACGTCCAGCTGCATGGTCTCCACTTCTTCCTCTTCCACAGTGACCACCGCGCTGGCGTCCGTGTCGGTCAAATCCAGCAGCAGGTCGTTCATGTAGGTGCTGTCCTCAAAGGCGGAGGTGCCCATAAAGTTGTCCGTAAACAGGTCGGAAGAGCCAAACACCACCACGTTGCGGGCGCAGGTCTCCCCGTTGACCTCCACATCCTTGCTGGAGAGGCTGGCCACCACCTGCTCCCCGGTCTCCGGGTTGGCGGCGTCCTCTTCGGTCATGTCCGCTGTGATCACATAGGCGCTGTCCTGGGTGGTCCACAGAGGCGTGGTGGAGATGCCGTTGTTCTCCTCAAAGGTCAGGGTGATGGGGGCGCTGTAGTAGGAGAGCAGCCGGCTGTAGGTGTTGCTGGTCAGCACCAGGGGGCTGGCGGTCACCAGCACACCCCGGGCGTCGTAGGCCGCGTAGTTGGAGTCGGTCTCCGCCACCACGCCGGTGCCCACCTGCACGCCCCACTCCTCCAGGAAGGCCGCCAGGTTGGGCAGTTCTCCCTGGGAGGGATAGGCGCTCACCAGCAAGGTCACCTGCTGGTCCCGGGTCTCGTCGTCCAAATAGGCCCGGATCTTGTCAATTTCCTCGGTGGAGAAGTCCGTGGTGGGGGTGGCGATCATGAGCACCTGGGTGTTCTCCGGGATCTCTTGTGTGAGAATATCCACCTCTTCCACCTGGAAGTTGTTCTGCTCCATGTTGTCCACAAAGGCGGCCATGTTGCTGGTGGAGAGCATCTCCCCGTGGCCGGTGATAATGGACATCACAGGCACTGTGTCCATGTTCACCAGCTCCAAGGCTCCCGCCAGGGCGCTGTCCACTTTAGAGTTGATGGTGGAACCCGTCTCCTGGTTGATGATGAACAGGTCGTTGACCGTCAGCACCGTGTGCCGCAGGTCCGACTCCACCAGCACTTTGCCGGTGGCCAGAGAGTCAGATTCATACTGGCTGATAAATTCCGGGTTGGTGTCCGGGTCCACATACTCCATGGAGATCAGGGGGTTGGCTTCCACCAGCCGCTTGACCAGGCTGGAAACCTGGCTGTACTGCATGCCCCGCTGCACGTAGGAGGAGTAGATCTGGTTCTGCTCATAGCCCTCCTGGGTGCCGATCAGGTAGATGGTCACCTCCCGGTCCACGTTTTTGGCGATCTCCAGCGCCTGGTCGGACAGGGAGTTCACCTTTTGGGCCGTCAGGTCGATGTCCAGAGAGGGGAACCGGTCCGTCAGGGCAGAGACCAGCAGGTTCAGTGCCACCACAATGGCGATGAACACCACGGAGAGGGCTGTGGCCATGCCGCCCCGCTTGAACTTGTTCCAGTTAAAGGGCTTTTTCTCTTTTTTCACCGGGGCCTTGCCGGGAGCGGGGGCAGGGGCCTGGGGCGCCTGCTGGGGAGCGGCCTCCGGCTGGAGCGCCTCTTCCTGGGGCGCTTCCGGCTGGGCAGGGGGCTGCTGGGAGACAGGCTCTTTGCTCTCGGGGGCCTGGGTCTCCTGGGCAGGCCCGCGGTTGTTTTCCGTCTTGTTGGGTTCCATATGCCTTGTCCTCCTTAGCTCCAGCGGCGGCTCTCCACCTTGCGGGCGGTGAGGAAAATGAACACTGCCGCCACGCTCAGGAAGAACACCACGTTGGAGATGCTGAAAATACCCTGGGTAAAAACGTCGTACCGGTTGTTAAAGGAGATCCACTGGACCACCGCGTCCACCACTTCGTTGTCCACAGCGCTGCTGATCATGTCGATGTACATCAGCAGCACAGAGATCAAGAAAGTGCCGATGGCGGCAATCACCTGGCTCACCGTCAGGCTGGAGATGAACACCCCAATGGCAATCATGGCGGCGCCGTAGAGCAGCGTGCCGATGAAGTTGCCCACAATCTCCCCCCAAGCCGGGGAGGAGAAGGTGCTCATCACCGCAGCGGGCAGCAGCCCGCCCAGAGCGGTACCCACAAAATACACAAAGAAACAGGCCAAAAACTTGCCCAGCACAATGGAGCCAACCCCCACCGGCGCTGTGAGCAAGGCCTGGTCGGTCTTGTTTTTCTGGTCGTCGGACATGCTCCGCATGGTGATAATGGGGATGATCATCATGCAGAAGCTGAACATGGCGCCGAACACCGAGGGGATGTACCCCGAAGAGCCCAGGGCCATGGCCTGGTAGTAGTAAAAGCCGTACAGGGCGCAGAGCACCGCCACGCACACATAGCCAATGGGGGAGTTGAAAAAGGACTTGACCTCCCGTTTAAACACAGCGATCATTGCTCATTCTCTCCTTTCTCCGGCGCCTCGGGGGAGGAGGTGTCCTGGTCCGTGTCCCCGTCCTGGCCCTGGTCTTGCTCCGGGTCCAGGGAGGCGGCTTCCTGCTCCTCCGGCAGATAGGCGGCGTCCGTGCTGGTCAAACGCAGGAACAGGTCTTCCAAAGTCAGATCGCTGTTCTTCAAAGCCAGCAGGGGCCAGTTCCGCTGGGCCAACAGGGAAAACAGGGGACGGCGCACGTCGGCGTCCGGCTCGGTCTCCACACTCACCTCATAGACGCCGGGCTCCTTCTCGCCCAGGGAGAAGGCCTCCACCACGCCGGGCAGCTGGCTCACCTGCTGCACCAGCTCCTGCTCCGGGGCCTCCGCCCGCAGGGTCAGCCGGTGCTCGGGGGACAGGTCGTGGGCCAAGGTGTCCGTGGCGCCGTCGGCCACCAGCCGGCCGTTGTTGATGACAATAATCCGCTCGCACACCGCCTGCACTTCCGACAAAATGTGGGAGCTGAGAATCACCGTGTGGTTGCGGCCCAGGGTCTTGATCAAGGCCCGGATCTCAATGATCTGCTTGGGGTCCAAACCCACGGTGGGCTCGTCCAAAATCAGCACCGGGGGATTGCCGATCAGCGCCTGGGCAATGCCCACCCGCTGCTTATAGCCCTTGGAGAGGTTGGCAATCAGCCGGTTGTACACGTTGTCGATCTTCACCAGCCGGCAGATCTCCTTGATGTGCTTTTCCCGGGGAAGCTTGGTCTTTTTCAGTTCGTACATAAAGTACAGGTATTCCTTCACCGTCATGTCCTGATACAGCGGGGGCTGCTCGGGCAGGTAGCCAATCTGGCGCTTGACCAGGTTGGGGTCTTCCAGAATGCTCTTGCCGCCCACCGTCACCTCGCCGGAGGTGGCGGAGAGATAGCCCGTGACAATGTTCATGGTGGTGGATTTTCCCGCGCCGTTGGGCCCCAGGAAGCCCACAATGGTGCCCTCCTGGATTGTAAAGCTCACGCGATCCAGCGCCAGGTTCTGGCCGTAGCGCTTGGTGAGGTTCTTGACCTCGATCATATCCGTGATCCCTCCTGTTTTCCATGTTGATCCTTGTGCCGGGTCCCAGGGAGGGACAGCCGGACATTTTAAACGGATTTCATTTTATTCTATCTTTGTGAACATTTTGTGAAAGCCTGGTGATTCTTTTGTTGGATTCTCCCATTCCCGGTTGACGGCGGCCGTTTGCATAGTCTACAATAGGATTGTAACAAAGATCCGGCTTCACAGAAAGCCAAACTTTTCCTCACCCCCTGTGGGCGAGGAAAACAGAGGAGCTTCACAGAAAGCCAATCTTTCCCTCACCCCCTGCGGGCGGGGAAAACAGAGGAGCTTCACAGAAAGCCAACCTTTCCCTCATCCCCTGCGGGCGAGGGAAGCAGAGGAGCTTCGTAGAAAGCCAATCTTTCCCTCACCCCCTGCGGGCGGGGAAAACAGAGGAGCTTTATAGAAAGCCAAACTTTCCCTCACCCCTGTGGAGGAGGAAAAAAAGGAGCTTCGCAGAAAGTCAACCTTTTCCTCACCCCCTGCGGGCGGGGAAAAAAGAGGAGCTTCGCAGAAAGTCAACCTTTTCCTCACCCCCTGCGGGCGAGGGAAGCAGAGGAGCTTCGTAGAAAGCCAATCTTTCTCTCACCCCTGTGGAGGAGGAAAACAGAGGAGCTTCACAGATAGTTAAAACTTGCCCACGCCCCTTGCGGGCAAGAAAATACAGACGCCATTGTCACTGTAAAAGTTTAAATTTCAAAGGAAGAAGGGATTTCCCATGGCAGAGATCCGGCCCTTCAAGGCCCTGCGTTACAATTTGGAAAAAGCGGGCTCCATTCAGGAGCTCACCTGTCCGCCCTACGACATTGTCAGCGAAGAACAGCGGCAGCAGTATCTGGGCCGCAACGGCTACAACGTGATTCGGCTGGAGCTTCCCAAAGAGGGGGCAAACCCCTACCGGGAGGCCGCCCGCACCTTAAACCTCTGGCGCTCCGAGGATGTGCTCCAGCTGGACATGGAGGCAGGCTTCTACCTCTATGAGGAGGAGTTCCTCTCCCAAGTGGACCAAGGGGAGACCCGCCGGGTGCTGGGCCTGGTGTGCCGGGTGCGGCTGGAGGACTTCCAAAACGGGGTGATTCTGCCCCACGAGGAGACCCTCTCCAAAGCTAAGGAGGACCGGTTCCAGCTGCTTTCCGCCACCCGCTGCAACTTCAGCTCCATCTACTCCCTCTACCACGACGAGGGGGGCGTCACCCGCCAGCGGCTGCTGCACCTGAAGGAGACCTGCCCGCCCCGGTACGATTTCTCCGACGGCCTGGTGACCCACCGGCTGTGGGTGATCAACGACCCGGTGGTCCTCGCCGCCCTCCAGGAGGACTTTGCCGGGCGCAAGCTCTACATCGCCGACGGCCACCACCGCTACGAAACAGGCCTGCGCTATCGGGATACCCTGCGGGAGCAGGGGGTGTACAGCCCCGGCAGCGAGTACATTCTCATGACCTTGACCGACATGGCCGACCCGGGCCTGACCGTATTCCCCACCCACCGGCTGGTGCGGGGCCTGGACCACTTCCAGCAGGAAGACCTGCTGGAAGCCTGCCGGGAGCACTTCGACCTGCTGCCCCAGAGCTCCCTGCGCCAAAGCCAGGAGACCTTGGAGTCTCTCTACCGGGAGGGCCGCCACGCCTTTGCCCTGTACGCCGGCGGCGCCTACACGGTGCTAGCCCTGCGGGATCCCCAGGTGATGGCGGACCTGCTGCCGGACAAGAGCCCGGCCTACCGGCTGCTGGACGTTTCCGTGCTCCACAGCCTGGTGCTGGAGCGCCACCTGCACATTGACAAGGAAAACATGGCCAACCAGAAAAACCTGACCTACACCCGCTCTGCAGAGGAGGCGGTGGCCTCCGTGGACCAGGGGGAGAGCCAGTGCTGCTTCCTGCTGAACCCCACCCGGGTGGAGGAGATCGGCCAGGTGGCCCAAAACGGGGAGAAGATGCCCCAGAAATCCACCTATTTCTATCCCAAGTTGATTACGGGACTGGTCATAAACTCCCTGGAAGACTGAAGCGGCCCGCCGCCCGGTTACATTCCAGGTCTTGTTGAAAAAAGGGGAAACATGGTTCCGTCAAAAAGGGCGGGGCGGTTTCCCCCTTTCGGCATTTCTCATCAACATCTAGGAGGCATTTTCATGCGCGAAAAAACACTGCAGGAAACCACCGTCTTTCAAGGGCGCCTGATCCGCGTCCACGTGGACGATGTGGAACTGGAAAACGGCGTGCAGGCCAAGCGGGAGATCGTGGACCATCCCGGCGGGGTCAGCGTGGCCGTGCTCACCCCCAAAAACGAGCTGCTCTTGGTGCGGCAATTCCGCTGCCCCTACAAGGAGGAGCTTTTGGAGCTGCCCGCCGGCAAGCTGGAGCCGGGGGAGGACCCCTTTGAGGCCGTCAAGCGGGAGCAGCTGGAGGAGACAGGCACCACCGGCAAACACTACGTTTCTCTGGGCAACGTGTATCCCACCCCGGGCTACTGCGGGGAGATCATCCGCCTGTGGGCCTGCCGGGTGGACCAGGATACAGGAGAGCTCTCCCTGGACCCGGACGAGTTCCTCCACAACCTGCGCATTCCCCTGGACGAAGCTGTTCAGATGGTGCTGCGCAACGAAATCCCCGACAGCAAAACCCAAATTGGCATCCTAAAAACCGCCCAGCTAGTCGCCCAAAACCTCCTCCCGCTTTCTTGAAAGAAAGCTTGGCAAAGAACTTTGCGTCGCGCTTGGGGCCGCTCGCTGACGCTCGGGCGGTGTAAGTCTTCAGCGCGCGTTCGCGTGTTTCCACCTAGCTGCAGCATGAGGCTTTCCGCTCTTGCCGTAGGCAAGAAAGCGGCTCGTCCCGCCGGGGCCACCCGGCCCGTAAGAGGGGGATAGGGGGGGACACCTCCCCCCTTCGGGGGCCAGGGGGCAGCAACGAGTCCCAAGAACAGACAACTCCTCCCCGCCGCCAGGCGCGCAGATCTGTGTGTCATCTTCTCGCGGTCAAAGGCCCGCGTTTTCCCTTTTCCTCTTAGTAGAGGGCCTCGGCCCTTAAGAGGGGGGTAGGGGGGACACTTCCCCCCGTTCGGGGGTCTAGGGGGCAGAGCCCCCCTTAGAGGGGTTGGAAGGGGGCACAGCCCCCTCCCGGGGGGTGCGGGGGATGCCTCCCCCGCAGCGAGTCCCAAGAACGGACAACTCCTCCCCGCCGCTAGGCGAGCAAGCAATATGGGTCTTCCATACACGCCCGCGTGTTTCCGCCTAGCTGCAGTATGGCGCTTTCCGCTCTTGCCGTAGGCAAGAAAGCGGCTTGTTCCGTGCGGCCACGCACCCGCCCTTGCCGCAGGCAAGAAGGCGGCTTGTCCTGTGCGGCCACGCACCCGCCCTTGCCGTAGGCAAGAAGGCGGCTTGTCCTGTGCGGCCACGCACCCGCCCTTGCCGCAGGCAAGAGGGCGGCTTGTCCTGTGCGGCCACGCACCCGCCCTTGCCGTAGGCAAGAAGGCGGCTTGTCCTGTGCGGCCACGCACCCGCCCTTGCCGTAGGCAAGAAGGCGGCCTGTCCCGTGCGGTCACGCACCCCCCTCACATCCACGTGTTTTCACAAGGAGAGAATCTTACCATGAAACAACGGATCCAAGCACTGGTGCTGTGCGCCGTCCTGGGGCTTTCCCTGACGGCCTGCACCCAAGAAACTTCCGAAAGCCAGACACAGGTTTCCACATCTTCGCAAAATCTTGTGGAAAGCCAAGCCAGCCCCAGCCCGACCCCTACGCCCACACCGTCGCCCACGCCTACTCCCGCGCCCACAGCCACGCCGGCTCCCACCCAGGAACCGGTATCCAGCCAGCCCGCCGGGGACTTTGACGCCCTCTTTGCGGAAAATCCCATTTACGACCGGCTGGAAGAAGATCTGCTGGACGCCTCCTCCACCACCCGGATCCAGCAGGCTTACGACAACGCCATCCGCCTGTGGCAGCAGCTGATCGACACGGCCTACAGCGATTCCCAGCAGGTCTGCCCGGCGGAGGAGGCCGCACAGATCCAGCAGGAGCAGGAGGAGTGGGAGTCCAGCTTAGACGGGGAAATTGAGACCATCCGCCAGGACTACAGCGCCGAACCCCTCTCCGCTTACCCGGTGATTCTGGAGCTGTACCGCCAGCGGGCGGAGGATCTCTGCCGGGCTGTGTACAACGCCACCGGTGAGCTGCCCGCCTTCCCCGACACCTCCGGCACCGCCGTTTCTTGAAAGAAAGCTTGGCAAAGAACTTTGCTTCGCGCTTGGGGCCGCTCGCTGACGCTCGGGCGGTGTAAGTCTTCAGCGCGCGTTCGCGTGTTTCCGCCTAGCTGCAGTATGGTGCTTTCCGCTCTTGCCGTAGGCAAGAAAGCGGCTCGCCTGGGGTGCAACCCCCCGCCCTTGCCGCAGGCAAGAGGGCGGCTCGTCCTGTGCGGCCACGCACCCGCCCTTGCCGTAGGCAAGAAGGCGGCTTGTCCCGTGCGGTCACGCACCCGCTCTTGCCGTAGGTAAGAAAGCGGCTCGCCTGGGGTGCAACCCCCCGCCCGGTCACGGGCCAGGCGCACAGACAACGATCCCCCGGCTTTGCCGGGGGATCGTTCTTTTATTCTTCTTCGAAGGACTCCTCTTCCGAGGGCAGATCGCTGCCCTCCTCGGGATCTCCGTCCTCCTCCACTGCCACGTCGTCCACTTGGTCTTCCTCGTGGGGAGCACGGGCCAAGGTGACCACCTTGCTGCCCGGGGCCAGTTTCATGACCCGCACGCCCTTGCTGGGCCGGGCGCAGATCCGAATGCCGCTGGCGGCAATGCGGATGATCACCCCGTCCTCGGAAATGAGGATGACGTCGTCGTCCAAATCCACCACCTTGATGGCGGCCACGTCGCCGAACCTCTCGGTGTGGTAGTTGATCAAGCCCTTGCCGCCACGCTTCTGCAGTCGGTAGTTGTCCTGCTCCGACAGCCGGCCGTAGCCGGTCTCCGTAACCGTGAGCACCAGGCCTCCCTCCCGGAGGATGGACATGCCCACAATACAGTCCCCTTCCTCCAGCTTCATCACCCGCACGCCCCGGGCGGTCCGGGACAGCTCCCGGGCGTCGGTCTCATGGAAGCGAATGGCCATGCCCTTCTTGGTGGCCACCAGCAGGTCGTCGTGGCCGCTGGTCACCCGCACCCAGCTGAGGGAATCCCCCTCGTCCAGGTCCACGGCAATCAAGCCGCCTTTGCGCACGTTCTGGTAGGCGGAAAGCTTCGTCCGCTTGATGACGCCGTTTTTCGTCACCATCACCAGGTACTTGTCCTCGTCGAAGGCCTGCACCCGGATCATGGAGTTCACCTTTTCCTCCGGCTGCAGGGGCAGCAGGTTTTTGATGTTCATGCCCCGGCTGGTGCGGGATCCCTCGGGAATCTCATAGCACTTGAGCTTGTACACCCGCCCCAGGGAGGAGAAGAACAGCACATAGTCGTGGCTGCCGGTGACGAAAATCTCCGTGGCCACGTCCTCGTCCCGGCGGTTCATGCCGGTGACGCCCCGGCCGCCCCGCTTCTGCAGGTGGTAGGTGTCCATCTTCTGGCGCTTTACATAGCCGAAATTGGTCATGGTCAGCACGCACTCCTCCACGGGGATCAGGTCTTCAATGTCCACTTCCCCGCTGACCGCGGCGATCTCCGTGCGGCGCTCGTCGGAAAACTTCCGCTTGACCTCCAGGGCCTCGTCCTTGACAATGGCCAGCCGGCGGCCTTCGCTGGCCAGAATGTCCAGATAGTCGGCGATTTTCTCCCGCAGCCCTGCCAGCTCCTCTTCCACCTTGGCCCGCTCCAGGCCCGTGAGCTGTCCCAAACGCATCTGCACAATGGCCTGGGCCTGGGGATCGTCCAGCCCGAACCGCTCCATCAAAGCCTGTTTGCCTTCGGGAATGGACTTGGAAGCCCGCAGAATTTTGATGACCTCGTCGATAAAGTCCAAAGCGATCATCAGGCCTTCCAGAATGTGGGCCCGGTCCTGGGCCTTTTTCAGGTCAAACTGGGTGCGGCGGGTGATCACTTCCAGCTGGAACTTGATATACTCCTCCAAGATCTGCCGCAGGGTCAGCATCTTGGGCTCTCCGCCCACAATGGCCAGCAGGATCACCCCGAAGGTGCTCTGCAGCTGGGTGTAGGTAAACAGCCGGTTTAAGACAATCTGGGGCGAGGCGTCCCGCTTGACGTCGATGACGATGTGCATGCCGTTGCGGTCGGAGTGGTCGTCGATGTTGGAGATGCCCTCAATGCGCTTGTCCTTCACCAAGTCGGCGATGCTCTCAATCAGCCGGGCCTTGTTGACCATGTAGGGCAGCTCGGTCACAATGATCTTGGACCGGCCGGTCTTTTCGTTTTCCTCAATCTCCGTGCGGGCCCGGACAATGATCCGTCCCCGGCCGGTGGCGTAGGCGGCCCGAATGCCGCTGCGGCCCATGATGATGCCCCCCGTGGGGAAGTCCGGCCCCTTGATGTGCTCCATCAAGTCCTCCAAGGTGGCGTCGGGGTTGTCAATCAGGCAGCACATGCCGTCGATCACCTCGCCCATGTTGTGGGGAGGAATATTGGTGGCCATACCCACGGCAATGCCTGTGGAGCCGTTGACCAGAATGTTGGGGAAGTGGCTGGGCAGGGCGGTGGGCTCCTTCAGACGGTCGTCGTAGTTGGGGGTGAAATCCACCGTGTCCTTGTCGATGTCCTGGAGCATCTGCACAGAGAGCTTGTTCATGCGGGCTTCCGTGTACCGGTAGGCGGCGGGGGGATCTCCGTCGATGGAGCCGAAGTTGCCGTGGCCGTCCACCAGCACATAGCGCATGGAGAAATCCTGGGCCAGGCGCACCAGGGCGTCGTACACCGAAGCGTCTCCGTGGGGGTGATACCGCCCCAGCACGGAGCCCACTGTGTCGGCGCACTTCCGGTAGGCCTTTTCCGGCCACAGGGTGTTTTCATACATGGTGTAGAGAATCCGCCGGTGCACCGGCTTCAGCCCGTCCCGCACGTCGGGCAGGGCCCGCTGCACAATTACGGACATGGAGTAGTCCAGGAAGGACTGCTGCATCTCCTTGGTCAAGTTCACATCGATGATGCGGCCGCCCTCTTCCTCCGGGAGAATTCCGTTGTTTTCGCGTTCATCCATTGGTCATTCTGCCTTTCCTGCCCCGCGGGGCCAAAATCTCGCAATCCCTGCTTTTCCTTCGGGGAAAACCCTCCCCAAGGAGGCGCGTTGCGCGCCTTATTTCTTACAAACTCTCACGTGTATCCGCTTTTTTCTGCGGCTTCTGCAGCAGCCACGCCAGGGCCTGTTCCCGGTTCTCGGCGGGAATGGCCTCCACCGGCAGCACCACCAGCTTCCCGCCCCGGAGAAACAAAGTGATCAGTTTGCCGCTGCGCCGGCTGCCCACCTGTTTGATGGTCACCGAGCCGTCCAGAGGCGCTTCCAAGGTGGCCTCTCCCATCCGCACAGTAAGCTTTTCCGGGGTCAGCTCCGCCTCCACTGCCGAAGGCTGCTGCTGGGCCCGGCGCTTCAATTCCAGCCTGGGCAAAATATTCAGCATGGCCAGCATCGCCAAGCACACCAATCCCATGGCCAGGGAGAAAATATCCCAGGTCATAAAGAAGGCAATCACAAACAAGATGCCGAAAAAGCCCACCACCACGGTCTCAATCCACAGCTTCCGGGCGGATATTTTAAAGTCTACCGTCAGCCGCAGGGCATGGTAATACTGCGCCTCGCTGACCGTATACGAAAATTCCATTTCCTTCCTCCTCCCGCTTTCCGCTTTCTTGCAAGAAAGCTTGGCAAAGAATTTTGTTTCGCGCTTAGGGCCGCTCGCTGACGCTCGGGCGGTGTGAATCGTCGGCGCGCGTTCGCGTGTTTTCGCCTAGCTGCAGTATGGTGCTTCCCGCTCTTGCCGTAGGCAAGAAAGCGGCTTGTCACGTGCGGCCACGCACCCGCCCTTGCGGCACGCAAGAGGGCGGCTCGCCTGGGGTGCAACCCCCGTGCGGTCACGCACTCAAACGTCCCAATTGGCTTCTTTGGCGTTTTTGATGATAAAGTCCCGGCGGGGCTCCACCTTGTCGCCCATGAGGATGGTAAACACCTCGTCTGCCTCCAGGGCGTCCTCCACTTCCACCCGGCGCATGGTGCGGGTGGCCGGGTTCATGGTGGTCTCCCACAGCTGTTCCGGGTCCATCTCGCCCAGGCCCTTGTACCGCTGGATGTCGTAACCGCTGCCCAGCTCCGCCATGATCTGGTCCCGCTGCTGGTCGGAGAAGGCATAGTAGTGGCGCTTCCCCTTGGTGATGCGGAACAGGGGGGGCTGGGCCAGATATACATGGCCCTCCTCCACCAGGGGCCGCATGAAGCGGAAGAAGAAGGTCAGCAGCAGCGTGCGGATGTGAGAGCCGTCCACGTCCGCATCGGCCATGATGATGATTTTGCCGTAGCGCAGCTTGGACAGGTCGAAATCCTCCCCAATGCCGGTGCCCAAAGCCATCACCACAGGCAGCAGCTTCTCGTTGGAGTACACCTTGTCCAAACGGGCCTTCTCCACGTTGAGCATCTTGCCCCACAGAGGGAGAATGGCCTGGAACTTCCGGTCCCGGCCGCCCTTGGCGGAGCCTCCTGCAGAGTCGCCCTCCACGATGTAGATTTCCGTCTCCTCCACGTTGCGGCTCTGGCAGTCGGCCAGCTTGCCGGGCAAGGTGGTGGTTTCCAAAGCGTTCTTCCGGCGGGCCAGATCCCGGGCTTTCCGGGCGGCTTCCCGGGCCCGGGAGGCGGACAGGGCCTTGTCGAAAATGGTCCGGGCCGTGGCGGGGTTTTCCTCCAGGTAGGTCATCATCTTGTTGTAGACCAGAGAGCTCACCAGGGCGCTCATCTCCGTGTTGCCCAGCTTGGCCTTGGTCTGGCCCTCAAACTGGGCCTCCTTCAGCTTCACGCTGATCACGCAGCTCAGGCCCTCCCGCACGTCTTCGCCGGAGAGGTTCTTGTCGCTGTCCTTCAAAATGTTGTACTTCCGGGCGTAGTCGTTCATCACCCGGGTCAAGGACCGCTTAAAGCCCTCTTCGTGGGTGCCGCCGTCGGTGGTGTGAATGTTGTTGGCAAAGGACAGGATCTGCTCCTGGTAGGAATCCGTATACTGCATGGCCACTTCCGCTGTGGAGTTTTCGTCCTCCGCCACGGCGGAAAAGTGGATCACGTCGGGGTGAATCACGTCCTTGCTGGCGTTGATGAACTCCACAAAGGAGCGGATGCCCCCCTCGTAGCAAAAGACGTTCTCATAGGGGATCTCCCGGTCCTGTTCCTCTCCGGACCGGTCCTCCGGGGGCCGCTCGTCCGTAAGGTGGATGTTGACGCCGGCGTTTAAGAAGGCCTGTTCCCGCAGGCGCTTCTGGAGCACATCGTACTCGTAGACGATGGTTTCTTTGAAGATTTCCGGGTCCGCCTGGAACCGGACCGTGGTGCCCCGCTGGCGCCCTGCCGGAGCCGGGCCCCGGTTTTCCAGGGGGGTCACCGCGTGGCCCCGCTCAAACCGCTGGAAGTACAGGGTGCCCTCCGACACCACCTCCACCTCCAGCCAGGTGGACAGGGCGTTGACCACCGAGGCGCCCACGCCGTGCAGGCCGCCGGACACCTTGTAGCTGCCTCCGCCGAACTTGCCCCCGGCGTGGAGAATGGTGAACACCACGGTTACCGCAGGCAGGCCGGTTTTGTGCTGCACCCCCACGGGGATGCCCCGGCCGTTGTCGGCCACGCACACCACGTTGCCCGGCAGCAGCCGCACGTCGATCTTGTCGCAGAAGCCTGCCAAGGCCTCGTCGATGGAGTTGTCCACAATCTCGTAGACCAGGTGGTGCAGCCCCCGGGGGCCCGTAGAGCCAATGTACATGCCCGGACGTTTGCGCACCGCCTCCAGGCCTTCCAACACCTGAATTTGGTCGCCGTCGTAGGCTTTTTCCGATTTTGTCATGTCTGTCATTTCGTTGATTTCCAAGCGGGTACCCTCCTAGCAGGAAACAACCTGTCCCATAAATCCAAAAATTAAAAAATTCCTATATATTAGTATAGCAGATTTCTTCCCTTTTGTAAACAAGTATTCCGGGAAAAATAGCCCGGAAAGCGCCTGCGCGCGCTCTCCGGGCCCTGAAACCTATTTTTCTCTCGGAAAAGGTTCCAACCCTGTTCTCTTTCTGTTGGGCCCTTGTAGGGCCTCACAGAGCCAAAAACAGGCAAATCCTGGACACTTCTCACCCCTCGTCCCGATTTTGCTGCTTCTCCCGCTCCTCCTGCAGCTCTTTCAAGCGCCGGTTTACATAGTCGGGATCGTTGTACTTGGCAAAGAAGTCGTCGGTTATGCTGGGAATGTCCACACTGTGGACCACATGCTCCCGCCGGGGAGCCGCCGCCTTGTCTGTCTCCCGCCGGGGCGTGGGCGCCGTGGGGGGTGCAGGCTGGACCTGGGGCCGTTCCTGCCGGGCAGCAGCAGGCCGCCGGACAGGGGCGGAATCCGTCCCGGACGCCGGCCGGGGAGCAGGGGTCTCCCGTCTGGGCCGCTCTCTTTCAGGAGCGGAAGCCCGGGAGGGCACAACGCCCGAAGAGGAGGAAACCTCCCCGGTTCTCGGCACAGAAGGACGAGGGGCAGGGGCGGCCGTTCGGGGCCGCTCTCCCGAAACTGCCGGCCGTGCCGCCGGCTCCCCTGCCGCGGGACGGCGGGAAACCGGAGCGGCCTCCCCCGGGGCTGGCCGGGCCGGCCGCATCTGGGGGCCCTGCAGCTCCCGCCGGGGTGCGGAGGTTCGAGCCGGGCTGGGCAGCACCGCGGTCTGCTGGGCCCTGCTCTCCACCGCCTGGGGACGGGAAACCGGCACAGCCTCCTGCAGGGGAACGGAGGCCTCTCGGGACTGGTACTCGCCTCCATCGACAAACGCCCGGCTCTCTCCCGGGCGGCGGGGCTCCGGCGCCCGCCGGCCCCGTTTTTCCTCCTCCCGGGGCACCCGCTTGATCACAGGCTTGGCCAGATACACCAGAAACAGGCTCAGCAGGAAAAAGAGCGCAAAGGGCAGCAGCACCTGCAGGCAGGTGAACAGATCCACGTCGTCCAGCACAAACCGGTGGAAAAAGTAGATGGCCCCTCCCGCGAACACCGCCAGCAGGGCGAACACATACACCAGGGGGGAGAGGAAGATATTGGAGATACCGCCGCATCGGGGGCACCGGTACTCTCCCTGCCGCTTCAGGGACCAGGTGCGAATCAAGTTCACCCTCTTTTTGCAATAGGGGCATCTGGGAACTCCAAAATACTGCATGGCAACCAACCTTTCCGGAAGTACTTCCAACTAACCCACAGCCCGGCGCAGCAGCGTGGCGGTGGAAATCTGGGAGATATACACGGTCTCCCGGCCGTTTTCCTCACAGACAATAAAGGACTTGGGCAGCTCTAAGGACACATTCACCACCCGTCCCTCCCGCTGGGCCCGGGCCAAAAACGCCCGGGTGTGGCGGGATACGGTGGAGTTGTCCATGTCGAACACGCCCACAATGGTCCTTTCGTTGACGATGACGTCCTGTCCCAAGTGCAAATACACAGCAGCCACCTCCCAGTGCGCTTGACCTTTCAGGGAATCTGTGGAAGGGCCCGCCTCCTCTCAGGAGGCCGACACCTCCTCTTCCAACACCCGGCCCGCTTCCACCCGAAACCGCTTGCCTGTCTCCTGCAAACGCACGGTCTCCGGGCTACAGCAGGTGAGGAACACCTGCCGGCCGTGCAGGTGATTGAGCAGATACTCCTGCCGGCTCTGGTCCAGCTCGCTCATCACATCGTCCAGCAGCACCAAAGGGGTCTCCCCGGACAGCTGGGAGAGCACCTGGGCCTCGGCCAATTTCAACGCCAGCACCGTGCTGCGCTGCTGGCCCTGGGAACCGTACATCCGGGCGGAAAGGCCACCCAGCCGCAGCTCTATGTCGTCACGGTGGGGTCCCACGCTGGTGAAACCTGCCCGCAGGTCGGACTTTTCCGTGCGGCGCAGCTCCTGGAGAAAGGCCGCCTCCCAAGCCTCCACCGGTTCCAGCACCGGCAGAGAGGGGGCATAGGAGAGCTCCAGCTCCTCCTTTCCCTGGGAAATCCCCTGGTAGACCTGCTGGACCTGGGGGGCCAAGCGCTCCACATACCGGCGCCGCTCCTCCATGACCCCCACGCCCAGCTTGGCCAGGCGCTGATCCCACACCTCCAGGGTGTCCAGCAGCTCCGGAAAGCGGACGATGTCCTTGAGCAAGGCGTTCCGCTGGGACAAGGCCCGGTGATAGGTGGCCAAAAGGCCCGCATAGGGAGGGCGCAGCTGGCACAGGGCCCCGTCCAAAAAGGCCCGGCGCCGGGCGGGACCCTCCTTCACCAGCAGCAGGTGCTCCGGCGAGAAAATCACCGCCCGGACTTTGCCCACCAAAGCGGTGCCCGTCTTCTTCTTGACCCCGTTGATCACGCAGCTGCGGCGGCCGTTCTCCAAATGGAGCTGGGCTTTCTGTTCCCGCCCCTCGCTGAAAAAGTCCAGGGCTAAGGCAGCGGCAGCGCCGTTTTCCCCGGTGGCCGGGTCCAGCCGGGGCAGCTCCGTATCCTTGGCGCCCCGAAAGGAGTGCCCCCCTGTAAAGAGCCAAAGCCCTTCCAGCAGGTTGGTCTTTCCCTGGGCGTTGTCCCCGTAAATCACGTTGACTCCGGAACAGGGGAAGATCTCCCCGTCCTCTAAATTCCGAAAGCCCTGGCAGGCCAGCCGTGTGACAACCATCCGCCCTTATCCTTTCCTCTTTTCTGTAAGTTTACGTCTCTCAGAAGAGCTTTTCTTGCCCCTGGGTGATGCGAAACGACCGGTCCCCCAGGGAAAAACAATCCCCGGGGCGCAGCTTTTTTCCCCGCATGGAGCAGGGCTCCCCGTTGACCAGCACCTGTCCCCCTTGAATCAGGGCCTTGCCCTGGCCGCCGGTGTCCACCAGGCCGCTGAGCTTTAAAGCGGCGTCTAAGCGGATGTAGTCCGTATAAATGGAGATGTCCTCCACAGAGCTCCCTCCTTGTTGCACATTCCGTTGCTTTTGGGACAAACCGAAAACCTGTCCCCGTTTACTCGCTCTTCAAACGCACCGGCAGCACCAGGAACAGGAAGCTGTTCCCTTCCTTGGGCACCACCTTCATGGGGCTCAAGGGGCCGCCCAGCTGGACTTTCACCTCGTCGCACTCGGTGTTGCGCAAGGCCTCCAGCAGGTACCGGTTGTTAAAGCCGATCTCCACACTCTGCCCGGTCATTTCCACGTCGATCTGGTCGCTGGCCCGGCCCATAGAGGTGGTGCAGTTGAGCTTCACCTCGTTGTCTGCAAACAGGCAGCGCACCGGGCTCTTCAGCCGGTCGGTGATCAGCAGGGACACACGCTCCACGCTGTCGATGGCCTCCCGGGTCTTCAAAATCACTTCCGTCTGGCTCTCCGGAGGAATGGCCGCCTTGTAGTTGAGGAATTCCCCTTCCAGCAGGCTGGAGATCACCGTGTAGTTGTCGATGGTAAAGAGGATGTGCCGGCGGCCGGCGGCCAGTTCCACCGGATCGTCCGTGTCTTTCAGCAGCTTTAAAATCTCCCCCAAGGTCTTGCCGGGCACCACGAAGGACAGCTCGTCCGGATAGTCCACCGGTTCACTGCGCACGGCCAGGCGGTAGCCGTCCACGCTGACCACGTCCAGCATCCCCTGTTCCAGGTTAAACAAGCTTCCCTGGTGGATGGGCTTTGCATCGCTCTCCGCCACGGCAAACAAGGTCTGCCGGATCATGCTTTTCAAGAGATTGGCAGGCAAAGTGATCTGAGTGGCATCGGAGAGCCGGGGCAGCTCGGGAAATTCTGCGGCGGGAATGCCGATGATGGTAAACCGGCTGTAGCCGCTCTCCAAGGTGGCCATGTTCTTTTCATCCACAGCAATGGTCAAGGTCTCCGCCGGGCTGCGGCGGACAATGTCGGAGAAAATCTTGGCGCTGAGCACGGATTTGCCCGATTCGCTCACCTGGGCGGGGATCACCGTGGTGATGCCCAGCTCCATATCGTAGGCGCACAGCTCCAAAGTGGTGTCCTGGGCGGTGAGCAAAATGCCCTCCAGGGCAGGAATGGAGGTTTTCGTGGAAACCGCCCGCTGAATGTTGCTGACAGCTTCCGCAATATCCTTTTTATTCACTGTAAATTTCATAGATGCTCCTTTCCAACCGAAACATGGGAAACAAAGGATGACTTCTTAGGGGCTTGCCAACCAAGTGAAATTTATCACCTGTTTGCATGTAGCATTGCCGTGTACCCCTGTGTTTTTTTGCCCACAGGGTCTGTCACTTTCGTGGCTAAAGATTCACTGGAATGGTAAAGCGGCCGAAAGAAGAAGGGTTCCGGTTTGCTCTCTCTATTCTTTTATTCTATGTAGTAGATTTAGAAGTAGTAATAGGGGATGTGGACTGTGTGGAAAACCTGGAAAGCTTCAGATTTTCTGCGGACTGGCCCCGTTTCTTTTTTTCCAATCGCTCTGTGGAGAGACTGTGGAGGAATGTGCAGAGGATTTTTTTCTTCCACAGCCTGTGGAATTCCCGGTGTGGAATGTGGAGGAAACTGTGGAAAAAATTTGCGGGCAAAAAAGAGGGGCGTTCTGTACTTTCTGCCCGTCTTTTCCGTTTCCTATATTCCGTAGATTTTGTAGAGAGAAGGCGTTTCCCCCAGGGGAAAGTCTTCTTTTCCGCTGCATGGCGGCGTGTGGGACGCCGGTCCTTTTTACCGGTCCCGAATGTTTTTGATAATGTCCTCCACCATAGCTTTGGTGTGGGAATCCTTTTTAATATCCTTTTCCACCTGGTGGATGGCGTAAATTACGGTGGAGTGGTCCCGGCCCCCGAAGGTCTGTCCGATTTCCACCATGGACATTTGGGTGATTTCCCGCACAATATACATGGAAACCTGCCGCGCCTTGGAGATGTTGGAGTTGCGCTTTTGGGAGCGGATGTCCTCCGGGGTGATCCCTCCATAGGTGCGGGCCACTTCTTCAATGATCTTGTCCACGGTGACCGGGGTGGGCTGGGAGTTGTTGATGATGTCGCTGATGGCCGCTTGGGCGGTGGCCACGTTGATGGGCTTGCCCTCCAGCAGGTGGTAGGCCCGCAGTTTTTTCACAGCCCCCTCCAGCTGGCGGATGTTGCTCTTTAATTTGTTGGCGATAAATTCGCACACGGTCTCGGGAATTTCAAACTGCAGGCTCTCCGCCTTGCGGGCGATGATGGCAATGCGGGTTTCAAAATCCGGGGGCTGCACGTCCGCGGTCAGTCCCCACTCAAAGCGGGTTTTCAGCCGGTCCTCCAAGGTGGCAATGTCCCGGGGAGGCCGGTCGGAGGTGAGCACAATCTGCTTTTTTGCCTCGTACAGCGTATTAAAGGTATGGAAAAACTCCTCCTGCACGGAGTTTTTTCCAGCGATAAACTGGATATCGTCCATCAGGAACAGGTCGGCCTTGCGGTATTTTTCCCGGAATGCCGGGGTGGTGCCCCGGGCAATGGCGGCGATGATCTCGTTGGTGAAGTCTTCGCTCTTGGCGTAAATCACCGAGCGGTCCGGAAAGTTTTTCTTAAATTCCTTGGCCACAGCGTTGAGCAGGTGCGTTTTACCAAGCCCCGAACTGCCGTAAATAAACAGGGGGTTGTAGAGAATGGCGGGTTTGGTGGCCACTGCTTGGCAGGCCGCATGGGCAAACCGGTTGGAGGGGCCCACCACAAAGGTTTCGAACGTCAGTTCATAATCCTCCTGGCTGGAAGCGTCCCCCTCCGGCTGCTGGGTTTGCAGCTCTTCGTGCACGCAGATTTGAAAGGTGAAATTGTCCCCAAACACACTTTGAAAAGCCTCCTGCAGCACATCGCTGTATCCCCGCTGCAAAGTGCGCTTGTGAAACTCGTTGGGCACCTCCAAAATGGCAATGCCCCGGTCGAAGTCCAAAGAAACGGGCTTCAGCCGGGTAAACCAGGTTTTGTAGGCCACGTCGGTGATTTTAGATTTGCAGAACTCGCAGATGAGTTCCCAAGCCTGATCGAATGAATCCAAATAAAGTCCCCTCCAACTGGCCGTGCCCAACGGCAGGTTCCATTTTGGGCAGGCCGGCATTTCCCGATGCTCTTCCTTTTGGGCGCAGGCCGCAAAAGGCCGATATTCACTTGAAAGTATACCATAGTCCCCTAGGTTTTTCAAATTTTTTTCCCCCTTTTTCCGGATCGATGGATTGGCCTAAAAAAGCACAATCCCTAGTGGTGCCCCTCACTATACCCGTAAAATCTTCGATTTGTTGTCCTGTTGAGGACAACTTTTCCGAAAAAAAGGGAAAAAATTTCTTTTGCGGCCGCATAAAACCTTGAAAAATGGGTGTTGACAGGCACGCCGCCTTTAAGGTATAATGTTTACTCGCAAGGGAAAGAACCTCGAAAGGAGGGTGCACTATGCTGAGAACGTATCAGCCGAAGAAGCTCCACAGAAAGAAGGAGCACGGGTTCCGTAAAAGAATGTCTGACAGAAACGGTCGCAAGGTACTTGCACGCCGCAGGGCAAAAGGCAGAGCGCGTCTTTCTTATTGATGACGCTTCAAAGGTCACCTTAGCGTGGCCTTTCTTTGTTTTGCGTGGGATTCCTGCCGGGGCAGGCCCAGCGGAGGGAGGGCTTTTTCCATGGAAAAGATGGTGGCTTTGTGCCGGAACAACGATTTCAGGCGGCTGTATGCCCGGGGAAAAAGCTTTGTGAGTCCCGTGGTGGTGGTGTATACCTTAAAAAACCGGACCGGCCAGGTGCGGGTAGGGATTACCACCAGCAAGAAAATTGGAAACGCGGTGCAGCGCAACCGGTCCCGCCGGGTGATCCGGGAGGCGTACCGGGGGCTTGCCTCCCGGGTGCGTCCCGGAGTAGACCTGGTCTTTGTGGCCCGGGGGAAAACGCCCTATGTAAAAAGCACCGACGTGGCCCGCCACATGGAACGGCAGCTGCAGGCTGCCGGGGTGCTGCTGCCTGGGAAAGAGCCCGGGCAGAAAGGCGCTGCCCTATGAAACAGGTGCTTCTGTGGCTCATCCGGTTTTACCGGGAGGCAATTTCCCCCCGGACGCTGGCCATGTGCAAGTATATCCCCACCTGCTCCCAGTATGGGCTGGAAGCCATCGAGCGGTTTGGGGCGCTGAAGGGAGGGCTCCTGACCCTTTGGCGCATACTGCGCTGCAACCCCTGGAGCCGGGGCGGGTACGACCCGGTACCCGAAAAGAAAGAGAAGAAGAACAAGACGGGCAAAAGAGGAGCTTGAGTTTTCGTTATGATGGCAATATTCAATTTTTTTGGAAGCATCCTGGGCTATCTGCTGTGGTTTTTGTACAACATCTTCCACAACTACGGCGTGGCCATCATCTTTTTTACGATCATCATCAAGGCCGTGCTGTTCCCTTTCACCATCAAGCAGCAGCGAAGCATGGCCTCCCAGACAAAGCTGAACGCCAAGCAGCGGGAGCTGCAGAAAAAGTACGGCAACAACAAACAGAAGTACAACGAAGAGCTGATGAAGCTCTACGAAAAAGAAGGGGTCAACCCCAGCTCCGGCTGTCTGATGACTTTGCTGCCCCTGCCCATTATGCTGGGCATTTACTATTCGGTCATTATGCCCCTGTCCAACACGCTGCACATTGCCTCGGACCGGGTGAGCCAGGCCATTGACCTGATCGGCCGCATTCCGGGCATGGTGGCTTCCGCCACCACCAGCGGCATCTATTCCGAGATGGAAATCATCCGGAATTTCGATGCCCTCAAGGATAACTTGACCATGTTTACTCCGGAGGACCTGCAGAAGATTGAGTCCTTTACCAACGGCTTTAAGTTTTTGGGGCTGGACCTGCTGGCCACGCCCCAGGGGTCGGACTTTTTCTCCTTCCTGTGGGTGATTCCCGCTTTGTCTCTGCTTTCC
The DNA here is from genome assembly GCA_904374805.1 of uncultured Neglectibacter sp. GTDB lineage: Bacteria > Bacillota > Clostridia > Oscillospirales > Acutalibacteraceae > Acutalibacter > Acutalibacter pullicola. The sequence continues at coordinate 15,603 of CAJFEW010000041.1, read as the reverse complement.
AGCTTTGGATTGCAGTTCTACATGTCCCACCATCAAAAGGTCACCACGGGGCAGTCCCAGCCTGGCTGCATGAAAGTGACCATGTACATTTTCCCCTTGATCAGCGTGTACTGGGCTTGGATCATGCCCACCGCTGTAGGTCTGTACTGGGTGATTTCCTCCCTGACCAGTTTCCTGCAAAGCTATATTACAAACCACTATTTCAGTGTCAACCACATGACCGCTATGGCCGAAGCCCGAAGAACCGCCGCTCTGGAGTTGGCGGAAGCTTCCGTGCGCCCGCTGCCGGCGGCTGCCCAGAAGGAGATTGCAGACAAGCTGCTCTCTGGGCCCCAACAGCAGCAAAAACAGGAGAAGGCGCAGAAAAACAGCAGGCAGAAAAAGAAAAAAGGCGGCTCTGGCGGAAATTCCAACGACTATTTGGGCGCGAAAAAGTAAACCGAAAGGAAGGTTGCAGTCATGATCAGAGAAGCCATCGCCAAGGGCGAAACCGTGGAAATTGCCTTCGCCAACGCCTGCCGGGAACTGGGTGTGGACACCACGGATGCGGAATTTGAAATTTTGGAAATGCCCCAGAAAAAGACCTTCGGTTTGTTTGGAGGCGCCCCTGCCAAGGTGCGTGCGTATATTGAGGAGCACAACCCTGCCCAGGAGGCTGCCGACTATTTGAAATGGGTGCTGGGAGAAATGGGCCTGCCGGACGCCACGGTGGAAATCCGTCCGGTGGAGGCTGGCGCAGAGCTGGTTTTGGACGGAGACGACATCGGCTTTATTATCGGCCATCGGGGAGAGACCTTGGACGCTCTCCAGTATTTGGCCTCTCTGGTGGCGAACCACGTGGAGGGCTCCTACTTCCGGGTCACCTTGGACGTGGGCAATTACCGGGAAAAGCGCAAGGAGACCTTGGAGGCTCTGGGCAAGAAAATGGCGGCCCGGGCCGTGAAGACCGGGCGCAACTCCTCTTTGGAGCCTATGAATCCCTACGAGCGGCGCATCATCCACACGGCGGTGCAAACTGTGGCGGGCGCCAAGTCTTGGAGCGAGGGCGTGGACCAGGGCCGTCATGTGGTGATTGGTCCGGAGGGGGGCGAACGGCCCCAGCGGCGGGACAACCGCCGGCCGCGCAACGGCGGCAACCGCAGCCGGAACGCAAACGATCGGGGCCGCCGTCCTCGGAACGACCGTCCCCGGCCGAATCCCGCGCCCCGGGCGGAAGGTCCTAAGGCGGACGATCCTACCACTCCCATTTACGGGCGGATTGAAAAGAAATAACAGCAAAAAGGGGCGGCCTGCGTGGCGGCCCCTTTTTTCACAGAACGAGAAAAATTTGTGGAAAGAGGTGTTCTCCCATGGAAAGAACCATTGCGGCCATCTCTACGGCCCCGGCCCCGGGAGGCATTGGCATTGTGCGGATTTCCGGAGCGGAGGCCTTCGCCGTGGCGGACCGGGTGTTCCGGGGGGTGAGCGGGAAAAAGATCTCCGGCATGGGGGGATACACCGCCCAGCTGGGGGCTGCCTACGACGCACAGGGGGAGAAGCTGGACGATGTGGTGGCCTTGGTGTTCCGGGGGCCGAAAAGCTACACCGGGGAAGACGTGGTGGAGCTCTCCTGCCACGGGGGCCTCTATGTGACCCGCCGGCTGCTGCAGGCGGTGCTGGACCAGGGAGCTGCCCCTGCAGGGCCGGGGGAATTTACCCGCCGGGCCTTTCTCAACGGCAAGATGGACCTGACCCAGGCGGAGGCGGTGATGGGCGTCATCGGCGCCAGCGGGGAACAGGCTTTGAAGGCGGCGGAGGCCGGCAGCAGCGGCAGGCTTTCCCAAAAGATTCAGCAGGTGAAGGGCGAGCTGCTGGTGCAGGCCAGCCACCTGGCGGCCTGGGCGGATTTTCCCGAGGAGGACGTGCCGGAGGTGGAGGAGCAGGAGCTGCGGGCCGCCCTGCAGGACGGGCAACAAACCCTCTCCAGCCTGCTGCGCAGCTACGACCGGGGGAGGATCTATCGAGAGGGGCTTTCCACCGTGATTGCCGGACGTCCTAACGCGGGAAAGTCCACCTTGATGAACCTGCTTTCCGGCTGCGAAAAATCCATTGTCACCCAGTACGCGGGCACCACCCGGGACGTGGTGGAGGAAACCGTGCTGCTGGGGGGGATTCCCCTGCGGCTGGCGGACACGGCCGGGCTGCGGGACACGGCGGACCCGGTGGAGAGCATCGGCGTGCAGGCTGCCAAAAAGCGCTTGGCCACTGCCCAGCTGGTGTTGGCGGTGTTTGACTCCTCCCAGGAACTGCAAAAAGAGGATTGGGAGCTGATGGAGTCCCTAAAAGGAGTGCCGGCCATCGCCATTGTGAACAAAACAGATCTGCCCACCGTCATCGACGGGGAGGCGGTGCAGCAGCACTTTGAAAAGACCGTGTTCCTCTCTGCAGCCCAGGGGGAAGGCCTGGAGGAGTTGGAACAAGCACTGTCCGAAATATTGGACACGAAAGAGTTTCATCCCGAGGAGGGGGTGCTGTTCACCCAGCGGCAGCGGGCAGACGCCCAGCAGGCTTTGGCCTGTTTGCAGGAGGGGGAGCAGGCCCTGGAAGCCGGCATGACGTTGGATGCGGTGACCGTATGTGTGGAAGACGCGCTCCATGCCCTGTCCGCCCTGACGGGGGAACAGGTCAGTGAGGAGATTGTAGACCGGGTGTTTGCAGAATTCTGCGTAGGCAAGTAAGCGGTGCGTGGCCGCACAGGACAAGCCGGTCCGTGGCCGGACGGGACAGGCCGCCCTTTTGCGTGCCGCAAGGGCGGAAAAGGGCCGCCGGAGGCGCGAAAAAGTTTTGATCAAACTTTTTCAAAAGTTTGCCAGGTGTGGAGCGGAGCTCCACGGCCTTAAACGGCGCAGCCGACAAAAAAGCAGGGCGGACAGCCGCACGCGCCCGGAGGGCGATAGGCTGCCCACCCGTCCGGAGGGCGATAGGCTGCCCACCCGTCCGGGTCCGTGACCGGACAGGACAAGCCGGTCCGTGGCCGGGCAGGACGAGCCGGTCCGTGGCCGGACGGGACAAGCCGCCTTCTTGCGTGCCGCAAGGGCGGGTGCGTGGCCGCACAGGACGAGCCGCCTTCTTGCCTGCGGCAAGGGCGGGTGCGTGGCCGCACAGGACGAGCCGCCTTNNNCGTGCCGCAAGGGCGGGTGCGTGGCCGCACAGGACGAGCCGCCTTCTTGCCTGCGGCAAGGGCGGGTGCGTGGCCGCACAGGACGAGCCGCCTTCTTGCGTGCCGCAAGGGCGGGTGCGTGGCCGCACGGGACGAGCCGCCTTCTTGCGTACCGCAAGGGCGGGGGTTGAGGCCCGTTAGCTGGGTGGGAACACGTGAACGCGCGTGGAAACTCACATTGTTTGCGCGCCTTACGGCGGGGGGGAAGTTGTCTGTTCTTAGGGCTCGTTGCTGCCCCCTTCTCGTCTGCCGACTCGGTCAAGCGCTGGTGTCCACCGGGCATCAGCGCCCCTGCAAGCTCTTTGCATAAGGCTTGCGCGAAAACTTTATGTTTATCTTCCCTTTGATTTTTTCGTTTTGGAGGTTTCTATGACTTACGACGCTGGTTCCTATGAGGTGGCGGTGATCGGCGCAGGGCATGCGGGCATTGAAGCTGCCTTGGCTGCTGCCCGGCTGGGGTGTTCCACTCTTGTGTTTACCATCAATCTGGACGCTGTGGGGAATTGCCCCTGCAATCCCAGCATTGGAGGTACGGCCAAGGGCCATTTGGTCCGGGAAATTGACGCCCTGGGCGGGGAGATGGGCCGGGCTGCGGACGCCTGCACCATCCAAAGCCGTATGCTCAACCGGGGCAAGGGGCCTGCGGTCCACTCCCTGCGGGCGCAGATCGACCGCATGCAGTATGCCCGCACCATGAAGCACACCCTGGAGACCTGTCCCAACCTGACTTTGCGCCAGGGGGAGATTGTCAAGTTGGAGCGGGGAGAGAAAGGGTGGCTGCTCACCTCCCGGCTGGAGGGAGTCTACACCTGCCAGACAGTGATTCTAGCCACCGGGACTTTTTTAGGGGGCAAGGTGTTTGTGGGAGACGTGTCCTATGAGAGCGGCCCCGACGGCATGTTCCCCGCGGCGTTTCTGCCGGATTCCCTGCGGCAGCTGGGCATTTCCCTGCGGCGGTTTAAAACCGGAACCCCGGCCCGGGTGCTGAAGTCCTCCATCGACTTTTCCAACCTGGAGGTGCAGCAGGGGGACGAGCCCCTTGTGCCTTTCTCCTACGACACAGAGGAGCCTTTGGAGAACAAGGCTGTCTGCCATGTGAGCTGGACCAACGACGAAACCAAGCAGGTCATTTTGGAGAACATCCACCGCTCCCCTCTCTACGGGGGACAGATTGAGGGCATCGGTCCCCGTTACTGCCCCAGCATTGAGGACAAGGTGGTGCGTTTTCCCGACAAGCCCCGGCACCAGCTGTTCATAGAGCCCTGCGGTCTGGACACGGAGGAGATGTACCTCCAGGGCATGAGCTCCTCCCTGCCGGAAGATGTGCAGGTGGCCTTTTACCACACCATCCCCGGGTTGGAGCACGCCCAGATCATGCGCTCGGCCTACGCCATCGAGTACGACTGCTGCGATCCCCTGCAGCTTTCCGCCACCTTGGAATTTCGGGACTTTCCGGGCCTTTACGGGGCGGGGCAGTTCAACGGCAGCTCCGGCTATGAGGAGGCCGCTGCCCAAGGGTTTGTGGCTGGGGTCAACGCGGCGCTGAAGGTCCAGGGGAAGGAGCCCTTTGTGCTGGACCGGGCCAGCTCTTACATGGGCACCCTCATTGACGACCTAATCACCAAGGGCGCTTCCGACCCCTACCGGATGATGACCTCCCGGTCCGAGTACCGGCTGGTGCTCCGCCAGGACAACGCCGACGAGCGCTTGACCCCCCTGGGCCGAAAGCTGGGGCTCATCTCCGACCGGCGGTGGGAGAAGTTTCAAAAGAAGCAGGAGCAGAAACAAGCGGAGCTGAAGCGGGTCCAGCGGACCACGCTGCCGCCCTCGGAAGAGCTGAACGCCATTCTTGTTTCACGTGGAACATCCCCTGTTTCCACAGGCGTCAAGCTGGCGGACCTGCTCAAGCGGCCCCAGATCACCTACCAAGATTTGGAGCCCGTGGACAAAGAGCGCCCGGATTTTCCACAGGCTGTGCTGGAGAATGTGGAAATCGAGCTGAAGTATGAGGGATACATCAAACGGCAAAAGGCGGATATTGCCGAGATGCGCCGCCTGGAGCAGAAGGCCCTGCCTGGGAATGTGGATTACAGCCAGGTGCAAGGGCTGCGCCTGGAGGCGGGGGAGAAGCTCAATCGGGTGAAGCCGGAGAACATTGGCCAGGCGGGGCGCATCTCCGGGGTAAGCCCGGCGGACATCTCCGTGCTGCTGATTTGGCTGGCCGCCCGGGAGCGGGGCCAGCGGGAAGGAGACAGGGAAACATGAAGGACATTCGAGAGCTTTTGATCCAGCAGGCCCAAACACTGGGGTGGAAGGTGACGCCCCGGCAGGCGGAGCAGTTCCAGCTGTATATGGAACTGTTGCTGGAATGGAACGAAAAAATGAACCTGACCTCCATCACTGAACCGGAGCAGGTGGTGGAAAAACACTTTCTAGACAGCATGACCTTGCTGGCCTGGGGTAAGCTGAAGGAAAAAGCCCGGGTGATCGATGTGGGCAGCGGGGCTGGATTTCCCGGCATCCCCTTGAAAATCATGCGGCCGGATATCGACCTGACCTTGCTGGACGGCACCCAGAAGCGGTTGAACTTTTTGGGAGAGGTGTGCAAGGCCCTGCACATCTCCGCCACCCGGGTGCACAAGCGGGCGGAAGAGGCCGGCTTGGACAAAACCATGCGGGAGCGGTTTGACTTGGCCACCGCCCGGGCGGTGGCGGGGCTGCCTGTGCTGGCGGAGTACTGCCTGCCCTTGGTGAAAATGAAGGGCATGTTTTTGGCCATGAAGGGACCCGGGGCCCAGGAGGAGCTGGCAGAGGCCCAGAACGCTCTGGAGATTTTGGGCTCCGGAGAACCCCAGGTTTTGTCTCTGACCTTGCCGGGCGGGGAGGAACGGAATTTGATTCTCTGCCAAAAGCTGCGGTTTACCCCCAAGGGATATCCCCGGCATGGGGGCACCATTGCCAAACACCCCCTATAAGAAAAAACGCCGGGGAGGGATTCCACCTTTTCCCGGCAATCTGTGGAAAAAAGGAAAGGAGCAGCAGCTATGGAGTTGATTGTGCGAAAGGCGCAGGAGAAAGACTTGGACGGTCTGGACCAGGTCATGTTGGTGATCAGCGATCGGGCGGGGGACCGGGAGACGGTGAAAACCCTGCTGCGCAAAATAGACGGAGATCCCCAAAAGTACCTGTTGGTGGCGGAGGACAAGGACACCGGGACCCTCTGCGGCAGCCTGCTGGGTGTGGTATTTGAGGATATCTGCGACAGCTGCCGGCCCATTCTCCTGGTGGAAAATGTGGCGGTGCTGGAAGATTACCAGGGAAAAGGCGTGGGCCGCCGGATGTTCCAGGAGATTGAGGCCTGGGGCAAGCAGGTGTGGAACTGCCACTATGAGATTCTGGTCTCCGGCATGAACCGGACCGGCGCCCACAAATTCTATCAGGCGCTGGGCTTTGAAGAGGTAAAGGGCTTTAAAAAGTACCTGTAAAAGTTTTTTCCACCGACAGATTCCAACAAAAGCCGTGTCTCCCCTGTGGTAGAATACTCTACGAAAGGGAGGCGCGGCACATGTTTTTTAAGGACAAGTTAAGGCTGATCAAACTGCCGGTGTCGCGCATTCTTCCCAATCCCTCCCAACCCCGGAAAGTGTTCCGGGAGGAGGAGCTGCAGGCCTTGGCCCAGAGCATTCAAGAGAACGGCCTGCTGCAGCCTGTGACCGTCCGCCGGGAAAACGGGGCCTACTATTTGATCGCCGGGGAGCGGCGGCTGCGTGCCTGCAAGCTGGCAGGGATAAAGGAGATTCCCGCCCTGGTGGCAGATTGCGCCCCGGAGGACAGCGCCGTGCTGGCTTTGCTGGAAAACATCCAGCGGAAGGATTTGCACATGTTCGAGCAGGCCAACGCCCTGGTGAATTTGCTGCGGGAGTGGCAGATCACCCAGGAGGAGGCGGCCAAGCGGCTGGGCATCAGCCAATCCTATCTGGCCAACAAACTGCGGCTGCTGAAACTGAGCCCGGAGGAGCAGAACGAAATTCTCCAGTACAAGCTGACAGAGCGCCACGCCCGGGCGCTGCTCCGGGTGGACGACCCCGCCTTGCGGGAGAAGATTTTGCGGCAGGCGGGAGAAAAACACCTGAATGTATCCCAAACTGAGGAGCTGGTCACAGCAGCCCTGGCCCCCAAACAGGAGGGCCGCAAACCGAAGCGCACCTTTATTGCCAAGGACATCCGGCTGTTCATCAACACTATCGATCATGCGGTGGACGCCATGAAGACCGCAGGCATTGCGGCCCAGGCGGAGAAAACGGAGACCGAGGAGTATATTGAATGCACGGTGCGCATTCCCAAACACCATCGAGTACAAGTTTAACCCATTCCCTTATTCATTTCCCACAAGGAAAGGCGGCCAGGGCGAAAGCCTGGGCCGCCTTTTCCGTTGCCCGGGAAAGAGGGTTCCGGAACCTTTCGGCCTGCGGGTGGTTCTTTTCCGGCAAGGCAGGGAAAGGCCCTGGAAGCTCCTTGTGTGGCAGATGCAGAACTTTCTCCGGCAAAGAGAAAGGTTGTGCAAAAAAGGCTTGTTTAGGGGGACGGGGAGAACACCCAAAATTCAGAGGGGATCTTACTGGGAAGAAGGGCTTCTCTCGATTTTTGGACCGGGGACAAACAGGGGAGAGTCCCCCAGAGAAAAGAAAAACCACAGTTTTCCATAGGGGGCCGGAAGCTGGGCTGTCCGGCGTGGTGTTTCACATGAAACATTTTTGGAAGATTTTCTTCCCATTCCCCCCATTCTGTGATACAATAAAACACGAACGCGAAAAGGAGGGGAAAGCATGGGAAAAATCATCGCAGTGGCCAACCAGAAAGGCGGGGTGGGAAAGACCACCACCGCTGTGAATTTGGCGGCCTCTCTGGGAGACCGGGGCAAGAAAGTGCTCCTGGTGGACACGGACCCCCAGGGAAATTCCACATCTGGCGTAGGCGTAGACCGGCGCTCCTGCCCTACTACGGTGTATCAGGTGATGATTGAAGGGGCAAAAGCGCGGGACGCCTTGGTAAAAACCGACTTTATAAACCTGCAGCTGTTACCCTCCAACATGGATTTGGCGGCGGCGGAGCTGGAACTGGCTTCCATGGAAAACCGGGAGGCTGTTTTGAAAAACGCCCTGGCCTCTCTGCGGGGGGAGTTTGACTACCTGCTGATCGATTGCCCGCCCTCCTTGGGCTTGCTCACCACCAACGCCCTGACGGCGGCGGACACCTTGCTGATTCCCATTCAGTGCGAGTACTACGCTTTGGAAGGCCTTTCCCAGCTGATGAACACGGTCCGCCGGGTAAAGCGCCAGTACAACGGGCTTCTGGACATCGAAGGGGTGCTGCTGACCATGTACGACGGCAGGCTGAACCTGACCCAGCAGGTGGTGGAAGAAGTGAAAAAGTATTTTCCCCGCAAGGTGTTTAAAACCGTGATTCCGCGGACCGTGCGGCTTTCGGAGGCGCCGGGGTTTGGCCAGCCGGCCCTCTACTACGATAAATCTTCCCGGGGGGCGAAGGCCTACCAGGAGCTGGCCGGCGAGATACTGAAAAACAACCGCTGAAGGGGGCTTGTGTCATGAAGAAACGTGGACTTGGCAAGGGACTGGATGCCATTTTCGCGGAGAATACCCCGGACAGCGCGGAAGGCGCCGTCCGCATCAAGATCAGCGAGATTGAGCCCAACCGGGAACAACCTCGAAAGGAATTCGACAGTGAAGCCCTTTCGGAGCTGGCGGATTCCATCTCCCAGCACGGAGTGCTGCAGCCGCTGCTGCTGCGGCCGTTGCTGACGGGAGGTTACCGGATCGTGGCAGGCGAGCGCCGCTGGCGGGCTGCCCGCATGGCAGGCTTGACCGAGGTGCCCGCCGTGGTCCGGGAAATGACCGACGCCGAGGAGATGCTCTTCGCTCTGATTGAAAATCTCCAGCGGGAAGACTTGACGCCCTTGGAAGAGGCCCGCGGCTACCGCACGCTGATTGAGACCCAGGATTTCACCCAGGAGGAGGTCTCCCAGGCGGTGGGGAAAAGCCGTCCGGCGGTGACCAACGCCCTGCGGCTTTTAAACCTGCCGGAGGACATCCAGCAGATGCTGGAAAAAGGGGAGATCACCGCAGGCCACGCCCGCACGCTGCTCAGCTTCAAGCGGGAGGAGGACATGCGCCTGGCGGCCCAGAAAGCCAAAGAGGGCGCCTCTGTCCGGGAGCTGGAGAACCTGGTCAAGCGGCTCAACCAGCAGAAGGAGGAGGCGCCTCCGGCCAAGCCTAAGAACCGCTATTTTGAGGAAGCGCAGCTGGCTGTGGGCGAATATCTGAACCGAAAGGTGAAAGTGGCTGGCACCAAAAAGAAGGGCACCCTGCAAATTGAGTTTTACGGGGAAGAGGATCTGCAAAACCTGCTCCACGATCTGCATATGAACTGAAGACCGCCAAGCCCAGAAAAGTTTTTGGCCAAGCTTTTTTCAAAAAGTTGGCGGGTGGTTGGGGGCCGCTACGTCCCGGTGGGACGTTGCCGGCCGGTCTATGCGGCGCACCATAAAAAACAAGGCAAAGGCCGCTCTTCCCGAAGGGGAACAGGCCGCAGCCTAGCCGGAAAGAAAAATAGGCGGCACAAACAGGGCCTTGTCTCAAAGAGAAATACCCCCACAGGGGCATAGGAGGAACAAACCATGTTAGATATCAAGCTGATCCGCTCCAACCCGGAGCTGGTAAAGGAGAACATCAAAAAGAAATTTCAGGACCAGAAGCTTCCCCTGGTGGACGAAGTGCTGGAGCTGGACGCCCAGTTCCGGGCCTCCAAGGGCCGGGGCGACGAGCTGCGCCAGCAGCGCAACACCATCAGCAAGGAGATTGGCAAGCTGATGAGCCAGGGCAAGAAGGAAGAGGCCCAAGAGGTGAAAAAACAGGTGCAGGCCATCGCCGGAGAGCTGGAGGAGATGGAGCGCAAGGAGGCGGAGATGACCGCTGAAATCCGCAAGCGCATGCTGGTGATTCCCAACTTGATCGACGACTCTGTGCCCATCGGCAAAGACGACAGCGAAAACGTGGAAGTCCAGCGGTTTGGGGAGCCTGTGGTGCCCGACTTCGAGGTGCCCTACCACACGGAGATTATGGAGCGCTTTGGGGGCATCGACCTGGACAGCGCCCGCAAGACCAGCGGCAACGGCTTTTACTACCTGATGGGGGACATTGCCCGGCTCCAGTCTGCGGTGATTTCCTACGCCCGGGACTTTATGATCGACAAGGGCTTCACCTACTGCATTCCACCCTTTATGATTCACGGCAACGTGGTGGAAGGGGTCATGTCTCAGACGGATATGGACGCCATGATGTACAAGATCGAAGGGGAAGACCTGTACCTGATCGGCACCAGCGAGCACTCCATGATCGGCAAGTTTATCGACGCCATTCTGCCGGAGGAGTCCCTGCCCCAGACCTTGACCAGCTATTCCCCCTGCTTCCGCAAGGAAAAGGGCGCCCACGGCATTGAGGAGCGGGGCGTGTACCGGATCCACCAGTTTGAAAAGCAGGAGATGATTGTGGTCTGCAAGCCCGAGGATTCCATGGCTTGGTATGACAAGATGTGGGGTTACTCTGTGGAGCTGTTCCGCAGCCTGGATATCCCCGTGCGCCAGCTGGAGTGCTGCTCCGGCGACCTGGCCGATTTGAAGGTGAAATCCTGCGACATCGAGGCCTGGTCCCCCCGGCAGAAGAAGTACTTTGAAGTGTGCTCCTGCTCCAACATGGGAGACGCCCAGGCCCGGCGGCTGAAAATCCGGGTCAAGGGTTCCGACGGGCAGAACTATCTGCCCCACACTTTGAACAACACGGTGGTGGCCCCGCCCCGGATGCTCATCGCCTTCTTGGAGAACAACCTCCAGGCGGACGGCAGCGTGCGCATCCCCGAGGCCCTGCGGCCCTACATGGGCGGCAAGGACGCCATTCGGTAAAACAAGGTACAGACAGGAAAGACACGGAAAGCCGCGGCACATTGCCGCGGCTTTTTTGTGGGTTGGGATGGATGGCGCCGAAACAGGCAGTTGCCCTCCGACTGGGTGCAGTAAAAAGCCCTCGGCAGCGCCGAAGGCTTTAGAGCGAGAGAAAGAACAAAGCGGAAATCAGGAGGCCTGTGCCAGAGGCTTGCCCTTTTTGTTCCCTCCCAGGAAGGAGAGAAGGAACACCCCTACGCTGACAAAATAGATCAGCGCCACCAGCAGGTAGAAGGCCTTGGACCCCACGGCGTCGTACACTACGCCGCCGCCCAAGTTCCCCAAAATTCCCGCAATGGAGGAGACAGCGGAGAAAAAGGCCTGGGCGCTGGCTTTCAAATGAGGCGGGGCCAGCTCGTACACGTAGTTGAGGGAGGAGCCGATGCACAGGCCGTTGCCCAAGCCAAAGAAGGTGCAGCACAGCAGCATAGAGGGCAGGGAGTCGGCCCACAGGCCCAGGCCCAAACACTCTGTGGCCATGAGCACCGCCGAGGCGATGACCAAAATCCGCAGGGGAAATTTCCGCCGCAGCCGTACCATGAGCAAAAGGAAGGGGATTTCAAAGAGGGCCCGGTAGGCCAGCACAATGCCGTAGCGCTCGGAAGGGATGCCCGCGTCGGAAATAAAGTAGGGCAGGAAAGACCCCTCGCAGTTGACGGCGATGTAAAAGAGAAAGCCGAAGATCAAAAAGCTTACATAGGCCTTGTTGTGAAACAGCTCTCCCAGATGGAGCTTCTGCTTTTTTTCCTTGACAGCAGGGGCGGCGCTGGGATCTCTGGCGAAGAACGTGAGGACAATTACGGGAACTGTCAAAAGACCTGTGAGCCAAAAGGTGTTGGGCACCCCCACAAAGGACAGAGACACAGAGGCGATGATGCTGCCCACTGTGTAGAGAAAGGATCCCACGCTGCGAAGAAGGCCAAAGTTCAGGTGCAGCTCGTTGGAGTTGCGGACCAAGATATTCTCCGCGTACACAGACATGGAGCCCCGAAAGAAATACACCAGAGGAAGCAGCAGAAACAAAAGCAAGGTGGAGAAGGGCAGGTTTGTGGGAATTTGGGGAATGAGGGCAAAGAGAAGGGAGCCTCCCACCAGCACGGTGATAAGCACTTTCCGCAGAGAGCCCATGCGGTCGCTGACCATGCCCCAAAAGGCCACAGATGCAATGGAAAAGGCAGAGGTCAAGGCGTTCATCACGCCCAGCTGAGAGGCGGAAAAGCCAATGCCCTGCAGGTAGATGGTTTGGTAGGAGCTGAAAGCCCAGGAAAACCAGAAGAGGCTGTTCACGCCTGTGAGGATCAGCGCCTGGCGGCCGTGGTAATCCAGGCGGGAAAATAGCCGTTTTATCATGCAAGGCCCTCCTTTGAGGTCGTCTGGTTTGTGTTTCTCCGCACGGTGTGCAGGTACATGCAGCTGTCTGCGGAGATCTTCCTAAACATAAAGCAAAACGCTGCGGCTGTCAATGGGTTTTTCCAAAAATTCCAGGAGAAATTTTCCCCCTGGAGGGCCTCTGCGGAACCCACAAAATTGGACGAAAAACCGGCGGAAAAAGAGGGGAAAGGCCAAAAGGAGGGGAATTGGCCAATGGGATCTTGCAAAACGGAAAACCCGATGTTATAATAACTGATTATAGTACGAGGAAGCGTCCTATACCTACAAATACGCGGAGAAAGAGAGTGTGGTTTCATGGAGTACAGAGAAAAGTTTCTCAAGGAAGGCCTGACCTATGACGATGTGCTGCTGATTCCGGCGGAGTCCAACGTGCTTCCCAGCGAAGTGGACTTCTCCACCAACCTGACCCGGACCATCCGGCTGAACGCCCCCATTATGACGGCGGCCATGGATACGGTGACCGAGTCCGACATGGCGATTGCCATTGCTCGCGAGGGGGGCATTGGCATCATCCATAAGAACATGAGCATTGAACGTCAGGCCGACCAGGTGGACCGGGTGAAGCGCTCGGAAAACGGGGTCATCGTCAACCCCTTCTTCCTTTCCCCGGACAACCTGGTGAAAGAGGCCGATGAGATCATGGCCCGGTTTAAGATCTCCGGCGTGCCCATTTGTGAAGACGGCGTGTTGGTGGGCATCATCACCAACCGGGACATGCGGTTCATGGAGGGCAGCGATTTCAACCAGCCTGTGAAGAATGTGATGACCAAGGACAACCTGGTCACCGCGCCGGTGGGCACCACGCTCAAGGACGCTCAGGAAATTCTGCGGCGCCATCGCATTGAAAAGCTTCCTATTGTGGACGAGCACATGCGCCTGAAAGGCTTGATCACCATTAAGGACATTGAAAAGGCTGTGCAGTATCCCAACTCCGCCCGGGACAAGGGCGGCCGTCTGCTGTGCGGCGCGGCCATCGGCGCCACCAAAGATGTGCTGGACCGGGTGGCGGCTTTGGTGGAAGCCCAGGTGGACGTGGTCACTTTGGACTCCGCCCACGGCCACAACAGCGGCGTGCTGGACGCGGTGCGCCTGGTGAAGAAGCACTACCCCGACCTGCAGGTGATCGCCGGCAACGTGGCCACCGCAGAGGGCACCAAGGCCCTGATCGACGCCGGCGCGGATTGTGTCAAAGTGGGAATCGGCCCCGGCTCCATCTGCACCACCCGCGTGGTGGCAGGCATTGGCGTGCCCCAGATCACCGCCGTGTTCGACGCGGCCCAGGAGGCCATGAAGCACGGGATTCCCATCATTGCCGACGGCGGCATCAAGTACAGCGGCGACATCGTCAAGGCTCTGGCTGCCGGCGCCGACGTGGTCATGCTGGGCTCCATGGTGGCTGGCTGTAAGGAAGCTCCCGGCGAGTACGAGCTGTATCAGGGCCGTCAGTTCAAGGTGTACCGGGGCATGGGCAGCTTGGGCGCCATGGGCAAGGGCAGCAGCGACCGGTATTTCCAGGGCGAGCAGAAGAAGTTTGTGCCCGAAGGCGTAGAGGGCCGGGTGCCCTACAAGGGACCCCTGGCGGACACCGTGTTCCAGATGCTGGGCGGCCTGCGCTCCGGCATGGGCTACACCGGCTGCGCCACCATCCAGGAGCTTCACGACAAGGCCCAGTTTGTGAAGATCACCGGCGCCGGCCTGAAGGAGAGCCATCCCCACGATATTCAGATCACCAAAGAGGCTCCCAACTACACCTTCCATGTGGGATGATTTCACTTTTTTTCGAAAAAAAGTGAAATTCCCCGGGAAAGCTGCTTGACAAACGGGAAAAGTTCGATTATAATTGATAGCGCTCCATCCGTGAGGTGGAGCGCAACTATGGCGGTATAGCTCAGCTGGCTAGAGCATTCGGTTCATACCAAGTCCAGTTACCGCTACCATATGGCCCGGTGGTCAAGCGGTTAAGACACCGCCCTTTCACGGCGGTAACACGAGTTCGATTCTCGTCCGGGTCACCAAAACCTTAAGGCGCCGGACTGACAGGTCCGGGCCTTTCTTTATTTCAGAAAGTAAGTGGAGGAATCGGTTTCCATGATGAAGAGATTGTTGGTCCTGGGGCTCAGCATTTTGCTGGTGCTCTCCCTGGCCGCCTGCGGCGCCACGACGGAACAGCTGCCCACCTTGGCATTGCCGGAGAGCTCTGCCAGTTCCGGCGAGGAGAGCAGCGCTGCCCAGGAGGAGCCGGCGGCTGTGTCTGACGCCGATTACGAGGACAATTTGGACGGCCTGTGCCAGTATATGGAGACGTGCTATGCGGTCACAGGAGAGCCGGTGGAGATGGCCTACGACATCATCGGCGCTGTGGCTGGGGTGCGCTACCGTTTCCAATACAACGGCGTCACCTTGCAGGTGGAATTTTACGAGTTTGACCTGGACAATTTGGGCGAACGGGGCCAGGAGTGTCTGGACAGTGTGCGGGAAACCGGCGAGTTCACCATGCTGGACGACCAGGTGCCTGCCCTGCTCAGCGACAACGGGAAGTATATGATGATCTACACCGACGCTGACGACAGCGAAGAGAACACCGCCCAGCGGGAGCGGGTGGCTGCCCTGTTCCAGGGATTTAAAGCGTAACGCAGTTTTGGTGGCGTTAGGCACATAAGAGAGAAGCGAAGGGCTGCTGCCAAGAAAGGCGGCGGCCTTTTTTTGTCCCTTTTTTGTGAAAGCCCGGCGGGGAGAATTTTCCACATTGTGAGCGTCTCCCTGTGGAAAAAAGAGGGCTTCTTCCTATGGCGCAGAATCTCTAAAAAACTTTCTCGCCGGGGCGGAGAATTGGAAGTTTTTTAAGCAGCCGCTTGATTTCACTTGTTTACTGCGCTAGAATAGAGACAGCTAGACGCAATTTTCGGCACTGTAAAGTAAAAATGAAAAAATAGGACCCGAAATCAGCAAATATTGTTACGCAACGAGCAAAAGCTCACGTTTACGCTTTTTGGACAGA
>CAJFEW010000040.1 GCA_904374805.1 uncultured Neglectibacter sp. | reverse complement strand
CTGGCGTATATTTTTTGTTTGGCACTCCTTTTGGCATAATTAAACACCCCACTTGTTATTCAGTATACCATACTGTCTAACAAATGGGGTGCAGTTCAGCTAGAGGGAGCTCTCCCTTTTTCCTGTTTCAGCGGGCCACTGCCTCTATAGAAAAAGGTCATGGTCGGTGTGAAAGCGGCACGGTGCAGACACAGGCCTTCCCCACCCGCTGGAAAAGGAGCTCTTTAGCTGCCTACATACACCTGCACCTCATAGTTCCAGTGAAGAATTCCCGACACCACAATGAGCTGCACCGTAAAGGACGGTTCTGCACCGTATTTCTTTCGGGCCAAATCCAGCAGCTCCCGGAGGGCTTGTTCTTTGGTCTCTTCGGTGCAGTTGGCGCACAGGTAGCGCCCCTTTGGCAACACCTGCAATCCCTCAATGTCCACATAGTGGGTGCAGATGGCGAACAGCCGGGAGCGGCCCTGTTGGGTGTAAATGCCGGCCACATCCTCGAAAGAGAACTTCTCCTCCAAGGCGGGGGTCACCTTCTCGTAGAAGTGGCTGAGATAATTCCAGAGATTGTCCAAGGTGGGCTTTTCCAAAGTGTCGGAGAGCAAAAGCATCCGCTGGGGATACTCTTTGAGGAAGGCGCTGCGGGATTTTCGCTGCAGCTCTAAATTTCGCTGGTAATCTGCTTTGGCCACCTGGATTTTCGCCTTGCTGAATTGGAGCGCGGCGATTTTTTCATCGGCCTTTTTCTCGGCCCGCTCGAAGAAGGCGATGATCTTCTCCAGGTCGTCGTACTCCAGCACCTGTTTGATCTCCTGCAGGGGCAGGTCCATGAGCTGCAAGGCCCGCACCGTGTTCACCTGAACAATGTCCTGCTCGGTGTAATACCGGTATTGGGTCCAATCGTCCTTCTTGCTGGGCTTTACCAAGCCAATGCGGTCATAGTGACGCAGCGTTTCGGCGGTGGTATGGGCTGCTTTGGCGGCCTCCCCCACGGAAAAATATTTTTTCATTTTTTAAACCACCTCTTGGCCTTTGTGTTGCACAAAGGTTTATACTCCATTCTAGCATCGGGGCACGCGAAACGCAACGGCATTTTTTGCGCCGCACAGGAGGACACATCCATGATAGAACTGAGAGAAGTGACAAAAGAGTACGGCCATGCCGCCGTGCTGAAGAACATCACCCTCACTTTGGAGGAACCGGGGATTTACTGCCTGCTGGGCAGAAACGGCGCCGGTAAGACCACCTTGCTCCAGTCCATTGCCGGGTATCAAAACGTGACAGCCGGCAGCATTTTGGTAAACGGCAAGGTGATTTCCACCGCCGCCTTGGACTCGGAGGTAAGCTATATAGAGAATTTTGCCAATCACTTCAACCTGCCGGTGCGCAAACTGCTGCGCATCGCTGCGGAGGTGAACCCCCACTACGATGTGGACTTCGCCTGGGACATGATGGAACGCTTTGAGCTGGACGGGAAAAAGAAGTTCCGCCACCTCTCCTTGGGCATGAAAACCATGATTTCCACCATTCTCTGCTTGGCCAGCAACAAAGAGGTTGTGCTGCTGGACGAGCCTGTGCTGGGGTTCGACGCCCTTATGCGGGTGGAGTTTTACGACATGCTGACGGAAAGCTTCCAGAGGCATCCCCGTATCATCATCGTATCCACCCACATCATTGAGGAGATTGCCCAAACCATCCAGAAGCTGCTGATTTTGGACAAAGGGCGCATCTGTTTTTTTGACACCTTGCAGGCGGTGGAGGAAAAAGCCTACAGCGTCAGCGGCCTGCAGAAGGACGTGACAGCTGCCACCCAGGGCCTCAACATTTTGGGCGAGGACACGGTGGGCGGACTGGCCACAAGGTATGTGTTCGACCGGCGGCCCCAGCAAACGGAGGGCCTGGAACTTCATCCGCTGAGCCTGCAGGATTTCTTCGTGCAAATGGTGGGCCACAAAGGAGGCAGAAAGAGATGAGCGCGATTTTTTCCCTGAGCAAACGGCTGCTTGCCAGCAACAAGCTGAGCTTTCTTCTGACGGCGTTGGTGGTGCTTTGCGCCACCTCCTCTGGAGACGTGGTGCTGAGCAATGGAAATTACACCTGGCTGCTCGCTGTGCTGACGCCCTTTTTCTTTGTATTTTACGACTTTACGAAACTGATGCACCTGGGAGCCAGCAAAAAGGACTATTACATTGGCTGCCTGCTGAGCTATGTGTTTTCGGCGGCCTGCATCTCCCTGGTAAACACCTTTGTTCACCTTGTAGTGGACCCCCTCTACCCCGCCCGGACGGTGATCAACCTGATGGACGTGTGCGGCTGGACGGAAAACGGCGGCCTGGTAGCCGGGCTGCAGCAGCTGTGCTTTTTGCTGCTGGTGATGGTGTTTCTCCCTGTGCTGCTCTCCATGCAGACCCGCTGGTACGGCTGGGTGGCGGACGTTCTCCTGGTGGGGGTGATTTGCATCTTCACCCCCATCGCACCGCTGCGCAGCATTCTCTCCGGCTTTTTCGGGCTGGTGATGATCAACGGCAACGCCGTGCTGCACATTGCACTTTGCCTGCTGCTGAGCGCCGCACTGGCCTGGGGCGGCTTGGTAGTTCTGCGGAAAAAGGCCTTGTAAGCGAGGAAGCTGCCATGATTCAGATTAAAGCCGTCGACGCCAAAAACGGGGATATCACCGGCACCGTGGCAGGCAGCTACGACGACTTCGCCATTACAAGCGCTACCAAGAAGGGGGAGAGCACCCTGCCGGACGCCAAAGAGGGCGGAGAGAAAACTCTGGACGTCACCTGCAACAACGGCGACGTGGAGATCTCCTTCGCAGGCCAATGATCCACCCGTTGTCCCAGCGGCACAGTCTATCCCACCCTAAGGACTAAAACGATACGGCTTGATGGAAAGAGCCCCCCGCCCTCCTTGTAAGGAGCTGCGGGGGGTGTTCTTTGTGGGGAAACAGCCGGGCCCTGCTACAGGGAATGCGCTCCTGGGCAGCAGACCATATTTACTGTTCCGTGCTCTTCGTCTGGGAAAAATCCACCAGGTGCTCCAGTTCCTCCACCCACTTTGTCTGGTCTGCGTTGGGATGGCTGGCTTTGGCCGCATAGGCTTTGACCGAAGCGGAGGACTTGCCGATGGGCTGGATGGTCCCGGCGCCGGCCACACAGCCGCCCGGGCAGGCCATACCCTCCAGCAGGAAGCCGTTGTACTTGCCGGTTTTAGTGGCAAGAGCCATCAGCTTGCGGCAGTCTTGCAAGCCCTCTGCGCAGGTCACCTGCACCGTGCGGTCCGGGGCTTTCTCCTGGATCACGTCCGTCACGGCACGCGCCACTCCGCCGGAGACCGCAAATCCACGGCCGTCTGCGGAGGAGTCGTTCACACCTCCCGGCCGCTCCTCAATGGTTTCCAAATCGATGCCCTTAGCGGCGAAAATGCCCGCCATCTCTTCAAAGGTGAGGACAAAGTCCACCTCGCTGCGGACTGTGGGGTCCATCGCCTCCAGCTTCTTGGCGGAGCAGGGACCGATAAACACCACCTTAGAGCCGGGGCGAGTGTGCTTAATCAGCCGGGCGGTGAGCGTCATGGGGGTCAGAGCCATGGAGACACACTGGGCATGGCTGGGGAAAATCTTCTTGGCCATGGCCGCCCAAGCGGGGCAGCAGGAAGTGGCCATAAAGGGAAGCTTTTCCGGCACATTTTCCAAGAAGTCCTCCGCCTCCTGCACGGCGCACAGATCGGCCCCAATCGCCACTTCAAAAACATCCGCGAAGCCCAGCTTCTTTACGGCGGCACGCAGCTTTCCTGCCGTAACTTTGGGACCGAACTGCCCCACAAAGGCGGGGGCCATGGCGGCGTAGATCTTTTCCCCCGTCTGGATGCCGCGGATCACCTGGAAAATCTGAGACTTATCCGCAATGGCCCCAAAGGGGCAGTTGACCAGGCACATGCCGCAGGACACGCATTTGTCGTAGTTGATGTCCGCCTTTCCCTGTTGGTCGGAATGGATGGCGTCCACGCCGCAGGCTGCGGCGCAGGGCCGCTCCTGCACGATGATGGCGTGATAGCCGCAGGCGTCGGCACAGCGGCCGCATTTGACGCACTTCTCCGGATCTATCTGGGCCCGGCCCATGGTGCGGTCCACATGCACGGCGTCCTTGGGACAGACCTCTACACAGGGGTGTGCCAGGCAGCCCATGCAGCCTTCCGTAACCAGCACCCGCTTTTCCGGGCAGGCGTTGCAGGCAAATTTGATCACGTTGATCAAGGGCGGCGTGTAATAGGTTTCCGGCTTGTCGGCATCCTCAATGCCCTCGGAAAGAGGCGCTTGCTCCCCCGCGCCCCGGCAGGGCAGTCCCATGGCCAGACGCAGGCGCTCCCCTACAATAGCCCGCTCCAGGAACACGTCGTTGCGGAAGTTGGCCACTTCCCCAGGGATGATCTTGTAGGGCAGCTTTTCAATTTGCTCGGCCACCGGTTTTTCCTGCTCGTAGGCCATGCGGGCCACTTCTCGGAAAATCTGATGGCGGATCATTTGGATACGGGTTTCGATTCCTCGCATATGCTCACCTCTCGTACCTACTTGGGTTTCTCTGACAGCTAAACGTCCAGGGTTTCTCGGTTTTCCCCGTTCCTACCAAGCATTCCCCTTTTCTGCACGTTTTATGGTAAGAAACAGGGAATACCAGGGGAAGTCTTCGACCCTTTCTTTCAGCATACCACAAGCTGGCAAAATAGGCAACCGGGAGCACTTGCCTCACGGTGTTCAACCAGAGCTTTAGGCGCGCTCTTTCCTTATCGGTCTTTGCCCGGCCATTCTACTTGCGCCCTCCCACCGTTTTTCTTCTTCCACCTGGCCCATGGACAGCCCCTCTTCCCCGTGCTATAATAGCCGGAGAACCAAAAAGAAAACGAGGGATGCGGTTGTGGAACGAGAGACATCTGCCACGGCCCGGCTGATACAGCGGGTCCGCGGCTTTCGCTATGCGCTGGTGTGGGAGGGCATTGCCGTGGGTGCGGCGGCCGGTTTGGTGACCGTGCTCTTTCGCCTGCTTTTGAGCAAAGGAGACCTTCTGCGGGCATGGATCGGGGACCTGATCGCCGATAAGCCTTGGCTTTTGCCCCTGTGGCTGCTGCTTTTAGGGGTGGCCGCCGGGGTGGTAACCCTGCTGCTCAAATGGGAATCCTTTATTGGCGGCTCTGGTATTCCCCAAGTGGAGGGAGAGCTGCAAGGCGCTTTGTCCCAGACCTGGTGGCGGGTGCTGCTGGCCAAGTTTGTGGGGGGCCTGCTGACCATTGGCAGCGGGCTTTCCCTAGGCAGAGAGGGCCCCTCCATTCAGCTGGGCGCCATGGCGGGCAAAGGGGTTTCCAAACTGTGGAAACGCGGTCCTACGGAGGAGCGGATGCTGCTGACCTGCGGCGCCAGCGCAGGGTTGTCGGCTGCCTTTAACGCCCCTTTGGCCGGCGTGCTCTTCTCCCTGGAAGAGCTGCACAAAGACTTTTCCACCGAGGTGCTTCTCTCTACGATGGCCTCTTCCATTACGGCAGACTTCCTCTCCCGGACCCTGTTCGGCCTGCAGCCAGTGTTTGACTTCTCCTCCCTGGAGATGATCCCTCTGACCCACTACGGCCTGGTGCTGGTGTTGGGAGCTGCTTTGGGCCTTGTGGGCGTGCTGTACAACTTCTGTGTGGGCAAAGCCCAGGACATCTATACCCGCATTCCCTGGGCCTACGGGAAAACGCTGCTCCCTTTTTTGCTGGCCGGTGTGCTTTTGGTGGTGTACCCGGCGGTGCTGGGCGGCGGACATGACCTGGTGGGCCAGGTGTCTGAAGACCTTCCCCTGCAGGCGCTGCTGCTCCTCTTTGTGCTGAAATTCACCTTTTCCATGGTCTCCTTTGGCTCCGGCGTGCCAGGCGGCATCTTTCTGCCTCTGCTGGTACTGGGGGCCATTGTGGGCAGTGCCTTCAGCCAGGGCGCCCACCTGCTGGGGGTGGAGACTTCCACCGCCAACTTTGTCATTTTAGGTATGGCAGGGCTGTTCGCTGCCATTGTGCGGGCGCCGGTGACCGGTATCATCCTCATCAGCGAGATGACCGGCAGCTTTTCCCACTTGCTGACCCTGTCCCTTGTGTCCCTGGCGGCGTATGTCGTGGCGGATTTGCTCCAATCCCCGCCGGTGTACGACATGCTGCTGGAACGGCTGTTGCAAAAGGGGGTCCGAAAGCCGAAGTCGGGAGAGAAACTCCTGCTGGAGTCCACCGTGTGCTTGGGAGCGCCAGCCTGTGGCAAAGCCGTTCGGGACCTAAGCTGGCCGGGCCATTCTCTGCTGGTCTCTGTCCAGCGCCATGGGCAGGAGCTGGTTCCCCAGGGGGACACGGTGCTTCAGGCCGGGGATGTGGTGGTGCTGCTCTGTGACCAATCTGTCAGCCGCCAGGCCCACACTGCCTTACAAAAACAGTGCAAATCCTGACGGTCTCGGTCACTTGCCGGCCCAGTTTCCTGGGCCGGCAGAGAATTCTCCCTGCTCCCGCGCCGGTCCGTCCGGCATAGATTTTGTGTCTTCTATTTCTTTTACATGTTTTCCCGGAAAATCACATATGGTACAAGGAGAGAGAAAGCCGGTCTTGAGACCGGCTTTCCTTTCCAATTTGCCAAGGGCAGGTGATTGCGATGGAAAACCTAGACCGGAACATGGTGAAAGCTCTGCTGGGCAGCCTGCACACCCGGGACCTTCTCGGAGAAAAAACCTATGCTGCTGCATTGGATCGCGTGGATGCCAGAGGGGACTTTCCCCCACTGCTGCAGCACCCCCCTGTGGAAAACAAGGAGGCGAATTCCCTTGAACCTGCTGAAAATCCGCAGTGAACTGGGCAAAGGCCGATCCATTTTTGACCTGCCTCTGCGGGTGACCTTTTATGCCCGGGTCTCCACCGACAAGGACGAACAGTTAAACAGCTTGGAAAACCAGGTGCACTATTACACAGAGCTCATCCAATCCAAGCCCTGCTGGACGTACATTCCCGGCTATGTGGACGAGGGCATCAGCGGCACCAGCACCCGAAAGCGGGAGAGCTTTCTCCGGATGATCCAGGACGCCAAGGAGGGGCGGTTTGACTTTATCATCACCAAGGAGATCTCTCGTTTTTCCCGCTCCACCCTGGACAGCATTCAATACACCCAGGAACTGCTGGAGCACGACGTGGGGGTATTCTTCCAAAACGACAACATCAACACCATAGACCCCGACAGCGAGTTCCGCCTGACCATTATGGCAGGCGTGGCCCAGGACGAGGTGCGCAAGCTCTCGGAACGGCTGAAATTCGGCTTTCGCCAAGCCGTGAAAAACGGCCATGTGCTGGGAAACGACACCTTGTGGGGGTACGACAAAAAGGACTGCGCCCTCACCATCAACCAGCGGGAGGCACCCATCATCCGCCGGATCTTTGAGATGTACGGCAACCAGCGCATGGGCGTGCGAAAAATCTCCCAGCAGCTGTACCGGGAGGGCTACACCAGCCGGAAGGGCAACCCGTTCAACGAGCTGACCATCCGGCACATTCTCTGCAACCCCAAGTACAAAGGGTGGTACTGCGCGGGAAAAAGTCAAACTGTGGACTACCGCACCAAGCGCCGAGTCCTTTTGGCTCCGGAGGAGTGGGTGACCTACCGCGACCCCTCCATTCCCGCCATTGTCTCCGAAGAGCTGTGGGACCGGGCTAACGCTCTGTACCAGCTGCGCAGCTCCCAGTGCAAGAAACACGCCCCGGCAGCGGAGTACCACAGCCGCTACGCCTACAGCGGCAAGATCTGCTGTGAAACGCACGACACCAGCTACCACCGGCGGCTGCAGCAAAACCGCCGGGGCGGCACGGAAGTGTGGGAGTGCCGGGTCTACCACCAACAGGGAAAGGCCGGCTGCAGCAGCCCCCGGCTGTACACCAAGGAGCTGGACCCCATTCTGGGGGAGATCTTCCGCAAGGTGATTCAGGACCGGGACCAAGTCATCCGGCTGGTGCTGGAGATTCTCCAAGAGGCAGAGCAGGCCGAAAGCACACCTGCCCGGCCGGAAACCCTGCGCCGGGAAGAGACTGCCCTGCAGGAGAAAAGAGAACGCCTTGTGGAAATGCGTTTGGAGGGAACCATCTCCCGGGAGGAGTTCCAGCGGTGGAACAGCCGGTACGACAGCCAACTGCAGCGGCTGCAAACCCAGCGCACTGCCCTGGAACAGACGGCTGAAAGGGACCGCCTGTCCCCGAGTCCTGGGGGAAAAATCAAAAAAGCCCTGGAGGAGGAACTCTCCTTCCAAGGCCACGAGAAAAGCAGCTGCCTGGCGGACGCTCTTTTGGAGCAGATCCTGGTGAAACAAGACAGCACGGAAAACCTAGTCCATGTGGACATCCGCCTTAAGACAGGGGACTCTTTTCCCTATTGGATCAAGCGGGAAAAACCTTCCCCTGGGAGCAAGCGTTTTTAACGATGTGCGCCACCAGACGCAGGTTATGTTCGATCAGCTTCTGCCTGGCAGCGGCGCTGCCTTGAGCCATCTCCTCCAAACAGCGCTTCTCCTGAGAGGGGGAAAGCGCTTTGGGAAAGCTTCCGCTTCCCGTAACGTGAAGGAACATAAAAAGAACGTGGGATAAGAGGTCGAGAATTTGTCCGAGCACAACAGCCACTCCCCTTTACAAAAGATATCTCTTATGTGTATGGGAAAAGAGGGCCAAAAGTGCCAGTACTCCGGGAAACAGGGGGAGCGAAAAAAGCTGCCTCCCCCTTTTTTCTCAATGGCCGGAGGGCTTTCGGTACAGAAGTTCTTTTTCGTCCGTCAGGTCCGCATGAACCAGCCGGGCAAGGACAATGCCCAAGGGGAGCAAGTTCAGCCAAATGGCCTTTGCCCCGAAAAAGCCGCACACAGCCGTGGAGAGCACACCCCCTGCAAAAAAACATCCCAACATGCCCAAAAAGAAGAGCCCCCGATGCAGCCCCTCCCGATCGTGCTTGCGCACCGCCTTGGCCAAGCCCACTCCCACCTGACGCAATTGGTTGGTGCAAAAAGTGGTGGCCATGGGGATGCCTTCTGCCTGGCGAAAGGTGTTATACTGCATAGACGCAATGAAATTGACCAGCACCTGCACCAGGTGATGGGGCCAGCTCAAGGGAATGAAGCCAATGAGAAACAACAGCAGAACTTCAAAGGCCACCAGGTAGGTGTCCCAGCGGAGAAAGCCAAACCGCCGCACGGGAGAAGGCAGAATTTCCGACAAAAAGGCCCCGGCCAAATAGGCGGAAATGGGAAGCAGGTAATACCCGCCCTCCAGCCAGTTCCCCTGGCCAATGGCCATGGCCATGAGCACCACATTGGCGGTTTGGGCATTGCAAAAGACCCCGCCCCGCAGGTTGAAGGTATAGGCGCCCATCATGCCTGCGCTTACAGTCAACAGCGCAAACACGCTTTTCCGTTCGCAAACCAGATATTTCTTCTCTTCCACCAACTCTTCCTCCCCTATCGCAAAAACTGCGCTTTGCATTATACGCCCAACGGGAGAAAAAAGCAACGGGGAAAAACAAGGGACCAGAAAGGCAAGCCGCGCAAAGGAGGGGCTTCCTGGTTTTTTCCTTGCCCCGCCGCACCGGCCGTGCTATAATCACCCTAGACTTTCTACGGGACAAAGGTGCAAAGACCGATGACAGAATTTATCAAGGGAAAGGAACTGTGCCGGGACTTTTTCCACCAGATCGCACAGCCCTGCATTGCCCGGCACTTTCCCAGGCTGCGGTATTCGTCCGGACTGCTGGGATACGGCTCCGATATTTTAGGCTATGACGACCCGGTTTCCACAGACCACATGTGGGGACCTCGGTTCTACCTGTTTCTGCAGGAGGAAGATGAGGGCTTACAGCCCCAACTGGAAGAGATTTTCTCCCGGGAGTTTCCCTATCAATTTCGCGGCTACAGCGTGCATTTTTCTCCACCGGATCCCAACGATGCAGGCGTTCGCCATGCAGAGCCTCTCTCGCAGGGTCGGGTGAACCCCCTGGTGTTTTTTTACACTGTAGACAGCTATTTGGATTTCTATTTGGGCACCCACCAGTTGGAACAGCTTACCAGCATCCAATGGCTGTCCCTTTCGGAGCACAGGCTGCTGGCCCTCTCTCTGGCGGAATTTTATACGGACCAGCTGCACATGGCCCAGCGCCTGGAGAAGATTCGGTATTATCCCCAGGACGTCTGGCTGTACCTTTTGGCTTCCAACTGGTATTTAGCCGCGGAAGAGCAGGCTTTTGTCAAGCGGTGCGGCTCCACAGGAGACGAACTGGGGTCCGCATTGGCCTGCAGCCGCATAGCCGACCGGCTGATGCGCCTGGGCTTTCTCTACTGCAAACGATACGCCCCGTACAGCAAGTGGTTTGGCAGGGCGTTTCAGGAGCTGCCGCTTCCCCAGGATCTCAAGGAGGCTGTGAAAACAGCGGTTTTAGCCGGCTCCACTCAACAGCGGGAACAGCCCCTGGTGTACGCCCAGCAAAGAATGGCCCACCTACACAACCAGCTGGGGCTCACAGAGCCCGTTTCGGAAGAAATTGTCCCCTATTTTGGCCGGGATATCTCTGTCATTTTTGCGGACCGCATTGCACAGGCCATCCGACGCAACCTTGTGGGAACGCCTCTCGAGAAGACCCCTTTGATTGGAACATTGAGCCAGGTCCCCAACTTCACCAATCTCTACGAGGACGTGGGGCGGCGGCCTCAAGTGGAACAACTGTACCGATAAAACCTGGGGACTGCCGTGCATTTGCAGCAGTCCCTTCTTCCTGTCTCTGGAGAGGCTGCATCTCTTGCACAACCGCGCCCGCCTGCTCCAGGACGCCTGCGAGATCTTTTGGCAAAGTGAGCGGCAAACGTATTTCCACCCAGGAAAATATGTGATACAATGAGAAAAGAAAAGCGGATCGGAAACTGGGAACACAAGCAGGGGCCTAAGCGCCCCGCAGAATGAGTATTTCTATGATTGAGAGCAAGCTGCAGAAAAAATTACGGTGGGCCATGCTCCAAGTCTCCCTCGTCACCTTGGTGCTCCTGGTGTGCGGTGGGCTTTTGTTCTCCCATCTGCAAAGTCTCCAGAAAGACGCCGAACGCGAACAGGTGGTTGCGGAAGCGGAGGAATACAAATCGCGCATCGTCAAGCAGTTGAAATCGGATTTTCATACCTTGTCCGCTCTCTCACTTCCTGGACGATCCCTCCGACGAGGACAGCTGGTCCCAACTGACCCAGAAGCTGCAAGCGGCGACCCAGGGAAGCAACTTTTTATCGATGGCTTTTTACAATACAGACCTGCGGGGGAGCATCTGCACACAGGACAAAGATCCCCTGACAAACGTACCCTTGTCGGAACTGGCCCCTGAGGCGCAGAGCGCAGTCCATTTGGCCATAGAGGGAACCTCTTCTGTTTCCAGACTCTTTAAAAGCACTATCTCTCAGCAGCAGGTTTTTGCCTACAGCATCCCTGTATACGCAGAGGGGCGCGTCATCGGCGTTCTGTCCGCCACCGATTACATGGAGATTTTCAGCGATATCCTCTCCGGCAACACTGTTCTGGGGGGTGGGGGCTACATCCACCTGATCAGCTCCGACGCCAGCTTTTTGCTGCGCTCCCCCCACACGGTTGTCCAGACAAATCCTGCAACCATCTACGACGGCCCCTACCTTTCGAACTCCTCCGTACAAGAGGTGCAGCAGGCTATGGCAGGCCAGGAACGGGTTTTCTCCTCCTTCACCTACGAAGGCCGCTCCTATCCCTTCCTGCTGGAGCCGGTGGGTCTCAACGATTGGTATCTCTTCTGCGTCAACACAGGGGACGGCTTAGCGTCGTATTCCACCAGTTTCACCCTGACCATTGGGGGTATGTTCACCGTTTTGCTCCTGCTGGTTCTGTTTCTGATGTTTCGGGGCTATCGTCTTCTGCAAGAATATAACCGGGGATTGCGCCGCCTGGCCTACTT
This sequence comes from uncultured Neglectibacter sp., assembly GCA_904374805.1. Lineage (GTDB taxonomy): Bacteria > Bacillota > Clostridia > Oscillospirales > Acutalibacteraceae > Acutalibacter > Acutalibacter pullicola. The sequence continues at coordinate 5,546 of CAJFEW010000040.1, read as the reverse complement.
TGATTCCTCCACCGGAGCCGAAAATGCAGCCCGCTTTCAGCAGCGGCTGGTGGAGGCGCTTGGCACAGGAGGCGGAAGCGTGGTTGCCCTTAGCCTGCGGCAATTTCCCTTTATTGTGGAAATCTTCGGCAAGGAGCGCGCACAGCGCTTGCTCCGCCATATCAAAGAAATTCTGGATCGCCACATGCAGAAGGAGGAATTTTTCTGTCGGGATTCCGGCGACTTGTTCTACCTCTTTTTGCGCGATACGGAACCGGAAGTCATCCGCCCCCGGCTGCATGCGCTCCTTCAGGATTTAGAACACAATGCGGAGATCAGCAAACTGGATTATCAGCTGGCCTTTTACTGCGGCGTTGTGTCTGCGCCTGCTGGAACCCAGGCTGCCAGTACGGCAGATCACCTGCTCACCAGCGTCTCGTTCGCCTTGGATCGGGCCAAGGGCGGATATGCCAGCACCATTTGGTTTTTCGACACAGAGCTGCACAAAAAGGAAGAACTGGCAAATTCTATAGAGTCCCACATGCACCAGGCGCTGCTGGATCAGGAATTTAAAATGTTCCTGCAGCCCAAAAAGGATCTGCACACCGGTAAACTGGGAGGAGCGGAAGCTTTAGTGCGTTGGAGCACAGCCAGCGGACGGACCATCTATCCCGGTCAGTTTATTCCGCTCTTTGAACGCAACGGCTTCTGCGTGAAACTGGACCTCTACATGGTAGAACAGGCCTGCCGGCAAATTCGCTCCTGGATGGACCGGGGCATCCAACCGATTCCCCTCTCTGTGAACCAATCCAAGCTTCTCTTCTTTGAACCCAACTATGTGCAGACGCTGACAGAGTTGGTGCACGCCTATAACGTTCCGCCCCACTACATCACCCTGGAAATTTTAGAGGGCCTGGCCCTGGAAAATGTGGAAGCCCTCAATGAGAAGATCACCCAGCTTCAGGCGGAAGGGTTCCGTATCTCCCTGGATGATTTTGGAAGCGGCTTCTCCTCCCTGAACACTCTGGGCAAGCTGAAGATCGACGAACTGAAGGTAGACCGGGCCTTCCTTTTGGAAATGTCCTCCCAGGAGCAAGCCCGCGTCCGGCTCATTCTAAAAGAAATTGTCCAAATCGCGCGGCAGCTCTCCATCTCCACGGTGGCAGAAGGGGTGGAGACAGAAGAGGACGAGCAGCTGATTCGGGAAATTGGCTGCGATTTTGGGCAGGGGTATCTGTACAGCCATCCTGTTTCTACAGAAGACTTTGACCGCACTTTTATGGAGGGCGCCTCTCTGTAAGCGAAACGGAGATCCTTTCTGGGACTGTGCCGAGCCCTTGTGCACTGTGGGGCACGGTCGCGCCCATTCCCTCTACGGAAGAGAAATCGTCCCGAAGAGACGGCGTCTCCTCGGGACTTTTTCTTTCAGGCTTAAAAAAAGGGCAGATTTCTCTGCCCCTTCTCTGTTACTCTGCTATAGACTTGACGGGAATTACTCGCCGAAGTAGCGCTTCAGCAGGCCAGCGAAAGCCTTGCCGTGGCGGGCCTCGTCGCGGGCCATCTCATGGACGGTGTCGTGGATGGCATCCAGGTTGAGCTCCTTTGCTCTCTTAGCCAGAGCCGTCTTACCAGCGGTAGCGCCATTCTCGGCCTCCACACGCATCTCCAGATTCTTCTTGGTGGAGTCGGTGACTACCTCGCCCAGCAGCTCGGCAAACTTAGCGGCATGCTCTGCCTCTTCGTAGGCAGCCTTTTCCCAGTACAGGCCGATTTCAGGATAGCCCTCGCGATGGGCCACACGAGCCATGGCCAGGTACATGCCAACCTCGGTGCACTCGCCCTGGAAGTTCTCCCGCAGGCCCTGCAGGATCTCCTCGTCCACGCCCTTGGCAACGCCAACCACGTGCTCAGCAGCCCAGGTCATCTCACCAGCCTGCTCGGTGAACTTTTCTGCAGGCGCGCCGCACACAGGGCACTTTTCAGGGGCAGCTTCGCCCTCGTACACATAGCCGCAAACCGTACATACAAACTTTTTCATGATACGTTCCTCCATCTTAAATTTTTTTATAGAAAGTTTTGTTAAAACGAAACAGCAAAATTTTCTGCCTTTCCCGCCTTCTCAGAGAAAACAGAGCGGATGCTACCGCACTGGTCTCCTTCTTTAGAGGGCAATGTCCCGTTCGGACTCCTGGCATTGGGGGCACAAGCCTTCAAACAAGACCCGCGCATTTTCCACCTGAAGGCGATACTTTGCGAAAAGCCGCACAAAGTCCTCTTCTTGAAAGAATTCCTCCGGCACATCCAGCACCGCACCACACTGCTTACAGACAAAGTGTGCATGCGGATCTACACGGCCATCAAAATGTTCCTGTCCGTTGATCACACCCACACTGACGGCCCTGCCGTTTTCACAGAATTTTTTCAAATTCCGGTAGACCGTTCCCAAACTCAAATTGGGATAGCGGGGTTTCAGGCGTGCGTACACCCAATCTGCTGTGGGATGAACGTCTGTCTCCTGTAAAGCGTTTAAGATCGCCATCCGTTTCCTGCTAAAATTCTCACGCTTTTCCAAGATGCAGCCCGTTCCTTTCTGTGCCTTCTCACAAGAAACCTGTTTCCGTTTCCTGTGACCTTAGTATAGCACAGTTTTTCAGGTTTGTAAAGTAGTAATCGTTATTATTTTCGATTTTTTAGCGCACTGTTTCCGCCAAGGCGCGCATCAGCGCTTTTTGGCTCCTGTCCTCACTGACGGCCACCAGTTCGTCCCCTCGTTGGAGAATAGTAGAACCGTTGGGAATGGTCAGCACGCCCCGGCGAATTAGGGAGATCACCAGGGTGCCTGCAGGCAGGCTGATGTCTTTCAAGGCCACTCCGTCCAGGGCAGTGTCCTCCGGCAAAGTCATGGAGCAAATGCCGGCCTTCCCCTGGTTGAGGGTGGCAATCAAATGCATGTGGGCCAAATCCGCCTCTTGCTCGATCATCTTGGTGAGCACTTCCGTGCTGCTCACCGTATTCCGAATTCCCAAGACGCAGAAGGTTTCAATGTTGCGGGGATCGTTTACACGGGAAATCACTTTCTTGGCATGAAAATGGTCCTGCGCCACCTGACAGGCCACCAGGTTATCCTGATCGCTGCCGGTCACAGCCATAAAACAATCGGCGTTTTGAGCGCCTGCCGCTTCCAAAACGGCCACGTTCGTGCCGTCTCCGCGAAAAATCGCCGCGTCCAGATCATCCGCCAGTTTTTCGCACCTTTGCCGGTCCCGTTCGATCAAGCTGACCGTGTGTCGCCGCTCCAACAGGATGCGGGCCAGATTCCACCCGGCTTTTCCGCCGCCAACAATGATCATTCTCATTTCCCACACCCCCTTAATCGATTTTCCGGCTGCACACCAGAGAGTCTCCCGCTTCCAACAGGATCTCCTTGTGGGCTTCCTTTAACACAAACGTCCCGTCGTCTTTGATCACTCCAAACAGGCCGTCTCCTGGGTGCAGTTCCAGATCTGCTGTGGTGTGGCCCACAAAACGCCGCTCTACAGGGAAGACCAACAGGGTAATGGTGGTGGTTCCAAAGGTCACTTGCCGGCTTTGCCAAGGGCTGGTCAACGCGGTCACCAGCTTGTCCCCCGCCATATTGGTGGGGCAAACCGTCTGTAAGCCGAACCGTTCGAAAATATTCTCCCGGTAGGGATCGGAAATACGGGCGATCACCTTCGGCACCCCAAAAAAATTCTTGGCAATTTGGCCCACGGTGATATTCAAATTATCATCGGGAGTGGCCACTGCCACTGCATCACAGCCCTCAATACCCGCAGACCGAAGGCTTTTGATATCCATGGGAAAGCCTACGGAGGTGACGCCGCTGAAATCCGGGCTAAGCTGGGCAAGGTTTTCTGTGCTGGAGTCAATGAGGACCACATCGTGTCCCAGTTCGTCCAAAGTCTCCGCCGTTTTGCGGCCGAGCAGCCCGCCGCCGACGATCATGATGTTCATACTGTTTTGTCCTTTCACACTCTTCCGGCCGGCCATTGTATAAAAGCCGCGCCTGAAATTTCTGTACCGAAATGATGATATAGATGATGTATATAGTATAGTAGCACACCCGAAAAGCCCGAGCAGGAAATGAGAACGGCTTTATTCGCCGTCCTCCGTATCCACTGCATTGGATGATGCAGAACTATCGGTTGTGCTGGAAGAACTGTTGCTGGGGGAAGGAGAAGGAGTCGCTTCCCCCTCGCCCTGGGAAGCGCTGCTCCCCGTATCGGTAGATGCTCCCCGAAGCTGATTGTACTCCTCCAAGGAAACCTCGATGACCTCTACATAGTCCGCGGAGACAAAAGCGGTCTCCCCTTCGTACTGAATTTGATACCAGCCATCCTTGGGATCCTCCACCATCAACGCCAGGCGGGAACCATTCTCCGCCAACCCCAAGATTTCACTGTCCGTGGAAGCTTCCGCCCGCACATTCAGGCCAGAGTCGGCTGTCACGCGCAGGGCTTTCGCCGTCTGCGGCTGGGCCGGAGAGGGGCTGGGCGACATGGTGGCAGGAGTGCCCGAAACCACACCGGAACTGCTCCCATTGTCTTCCTCGCTTCCGCACCCGCTGCACACCAGAACCGTCAAGCATAGCATCAGCAGCAAACAGACCAATTTCTTCATTTGCATCCACTCCTTTTCCCCAAATTTGGTTGCAATCTTATTGTAGCATAATCTTTTGAAAAGTCCACCGGTTTTTTCTTTTTTCCCCTTGCTTTGCTGGTAGATTTCTCTGGAAAAAATTTTTTGAAAAAAATCGAAAATCATCCTTGACTTTTTTCAACCCCTGCGCTATAATAACCAAGCACTGAAAAATCCGCTGGTGTAGCTCAGTTGGTAGAGCAGCTGATTTGTAATCAGCAGGTCAGGGGTTCGAGTCCGTTCACCAGCTCCACTAGCAGACAGCAGGGGCTTATATGGGAGAGTTCCCGAGTGGCCAAAGGGGGCAGACTGTAAATCTGTTGTCGACGACTTCAGTGGTTCGAATCCACTCTCTCCCACCATCTGGGGTGGACACTTTAGATGTCCACCCCATTTTTGTCAGTATTCATGCGGGTTTGCGGGCTTTTTAGAGCCAAAAATCCAAAGTGATTTTCCATAGATGCCTTTTCCATTAGATGACAAAAAACAAGGCTTTGTACGAGATGAAGCGGGGCTTCCGCCTGATTTTTCAGGCCGGAGGCCCCGCTTTTTGCGTTCTGCGGCCCTTTTCCCCGTTGTCGGAAGTGTAGAAGTTTCCGGCAGGTTCATAGATAGATTGACGAAAGCCCAAAACGGCTCAACTCAAGCCCTCAAAATACAAGGGGGTAGTGCGCCCTTTTTCAGAAACTCCCCGGCTGCCAGGCCGGGGAGTTTTTTGCGCTTCCCCCCTCTCACACTCTCCCCCCTAAATACTTTACCAGCTGGGAAAGAACAAGCTACGCTTCGCTCTGAACCAGCAGGAAACCAAGTTTTAGGCAACAGCCAAGAAAGGATGAGCAAAACCATGAACATCGGCATCGACCATGGCTACTACGCCATCAAGACCCGGC
>CAJFEW010000039.1:6141-28697 GCA_904374805.1 uncultured Neglectibacter sp. | reverse complement strand
GCGGTTATATCTTCCACGGCCGCGTCAAAGAGCTGGCCGAAGGCGCCCGTGAGGGCGGCCTCAACTTCTAAGTAAGGAGGAAACGATTTTGGCTAGTAATATTGACGCTTCCACGCTGGACCTGCAGGAGCGGGTTGTAGCGATCAACCGCGTATCCAAGACCGTTAAGGGCGGCCGCGTGATGAAATTCTCTGCCCTGGTGGTTGTGGGCAACGGCGACGGCATTGTGGGCTTTGGCATTGGCAAGGCCGCCGAAGTGCCGGACGCCATCCGCAAGGGCATTGAGGACGCGAAAAAGCACCTCACCCGCATCGCGCTGCGGGGCACCACCATTCCTCACGACATCATGGGCGAATTTGGCGCAGGCCGCGTCATTCTGAAGCCCGCCGCTCCCGGTACTGGCGTTATCGCCGGCGGCCCGGTGCGTGCTGTGGTGGAATGCGCTGGCATTCGTGACATTCGCGCCAAGGCGCTTCGGTCCAACAACCCCTGCAATGTGGTGCGCGCCACCATGGCGGGGCTGACCCAGCTGCGGTCTGCCGAGCAGGTGGCCGCCCTGCGGGGTAAGACCGTCAAGGAAATTCTGTAAAGGAGGGCGCGAACTGTGAAAATCACTTTGAAGAAGAGCCTGATCGGCAGCAAGAAAGACCAGGTCGCGACCGCCGCTTCCCTGGGCCTGAAAAAGGTGGGCGATGTGACCGAGCAGCCCGACAATGCTCAAACCCAGGGCAAGATCAAGAAGATCAGCCATCTGATCGAGGTAAGCGAGTAAACTTGTAAGGAGGTGCGTGACAATGAAGCTCAATCAGCTTACAGCTACGCCCGGCGCCACCAAAGAGCGCAAGCGTATTGGCAGAGGGTATGGTTCCGGCAACGGCAAGACCGCCGGTAAGGGCCACAAGGGCCAGAAGGCCCGTGCAGGCCACGGCCAGCAGCCTGGCTTCGAAGGCGGCCAGATGCCCCTGCAGAGAAGAATCCCCAAGAGAGGGTTCAACAACATTTTCGCCAAAGAGATTGTCTCCGTCAATGTGGGGACGCTCAACAAGTTTGAAGACGGCGCGGCAGTGGACGCCGCGGCCCTGATCCAGGCCGGCATCATTAAAAAGAGCTGCGACGGCGTCAAGATCCTTTCCAACGGCGAGCTCAACAAGAAGCTGACCGTGAAAGCCAACGCTTTTTCCGAGGCTGCCAAGGCCAAGATCGAAGCCGCTGGCGGAAAGGCCGAGGTGATCTGACTTGTTTAACACGATCCGAAACGCGTGGCGGATTCCGGACCTGCGCAAGAAGATCTTGTACACACTGCTGATCATCGTTGTGTTCCGTTTTGGTTCGGTCATTCCGGCGCCCTTTTTGGACGCCTCCGCCCTGGCGGACCTGATGAGCTCTGCCAGTGAGAACACGGCCCTGGGCTATATCAACATGCTCACGGGCGGCGCCTTCTCTTACGCGTCACTGTTTGCCATGGGTATTACGCCCTACATCAACAGCTCCATTATTATGCAGCTGCTGACCATTGCCATTTCGGCTTTGGAGAGACTCTCCAAGGAAGGGGAAGAAGGCCGCAAGAAAATTGCGACCATCACCCGGTATGTGACCGTTGGCCTGGGCCTGATCCAAGGCGTGGCCTACTACTTCTACCTGCGCAACTCCGGCATTGTGGAATACACCGATGGTTTTGCCGGCGTGTTTGTGGCCTGTGTGATCGTGCTGACCTTTACGGCCGGCACCGCCCTGATCATGTGGATGGGCGAGCAGATCAACGAAAAGGGCATTGGCAACGGTATCTCCATCATCCTGTTCGCTGGCATTGTGGCCCGCCTGCCCGTCACTCTGGGCACTGTGTGGCAGTACATGCAGCTGGGCATGGAGAACGCCGCTGGCGCAGGCCAGTACCTGGTGTTGGCTCCCCTGTTCCTGGTGCTGTTCCTGGTGGTGATTTGGGTGATCGTCTTCATGAACGAGTCCGAGCGCCGCATTCCGGTACAGTACGCCAAGAAAGTGGTGGGCCGCAAGATGTATGGCGGCCAGAGCACGTTCCTGCCCATTAAAGTGGCCATGAGCGGCGTTATGCCCGTGATTTTTGCCAGCTCCATTCTCGCCATTCCCCAGTTCATCCAGATCTTCTGGAATCCCACCGGGGGTATGGGACGCGCCATTCTGGATGCGTTCTCTCAGACCGGCTGGCTGTATATCGTGCTCTATTTCCTGCTGATCGTTATGTTCGCTTACTTCTACATGTCCATCCAGTATAATCCGCTGGAAATGGCCAATAATCTCCGCCAGTCCAACGGCACCATCCCGGGCATCCGTCCCGGCAAGCCCACGGCGGATTTCATCGCGAAGATCCTTTCGAAAGTCACTTTGATTGGGGCCCTGTTCCTTGCTTTTGTGGCCTTGATCCCCATTATCTACACCAATGTGACGGGCATGTATGGCCTGTCTTTGGGCGGCACTTCCATCATCATCATTGTGGGCGTGGCCCTGGAGACCGTCAAACAGCTGGAATCCCAGATGATGCTGCGCCACTACAAAGGCTTCTTGGATTAAACGAGAACGGAGGGCGAACGCTATGAAACTGATTCTGTTAGGCGCGCCCGGGGCCGGCAAGGGCACCCAGGCGGAAAAGATCTGCCAAAAGAACAACATCCCCACAATTTCTACGGGGAACATTCTCCGCGAGGCGCTGAAGAGCGGCACGGAGATGGGGCTGAAGGCCAAATCCTATATGGAGAGCGGCCAGCTGGTGCCCGATGAGATTCTCATCGGCATCATCCGGGACCGCCTGGCTCAGGATGACTGCAAAAACGGCTTCATCCTGGACGGTTTCCCCCGGACCATCCCCCAGGCCGAGGCTCTGGACGCCATGGGTGTGGAGATCGACGCGGTTCTCGATTTGGAGGTCGCGGACGAAGACATCATCACCCGCATGTCCGGACGCCGTGTCTGCGAACGCTGCGGCTCCTCTTACCACATGCTGTATAAGCAGCCCAAGGAAGAGGGCAAGTGTGACATCTGCGGCGGCACCCTTGTTCAGCGCAAGGATGACCATCCCGACACTGTGAAAGAACGGTTGGAGGTGTATCACACCCAGACCGAACCCCTCAAAGAGTACTACAGCAAGCAGGGCAAACTGCTTGTGGTCCACGGCCAGGAGAACCTGGAAGATACCACTCGTCTGGTCATGGAGGCTCTGGAGGACTTGACATGATCGTGCTGAAGACGAGCCGGGAGCTTTCGCTGATGCGAAAGGCCGGTAAAATCTCGCAAAAGGCACTTAGGCTTGCTGGTGAGGCAGTGGAGCCCGGGGTTTCCACCTGGGAGATCGATAAGATCATCCGCCAGTACATCGAGTCGGAAGGGGCAACCCCCAACTTTCTCGGGTACGGCGGGTTTCCCGCCAGCGCCTGTATCTCTGTAAACAATGTGGTCATCCACGGCATACCTTCTAAAAGCACCATTTTGAAAAAAGGCGATATTGTTGGCATCGACACAGGCGCCTGTTACGAAGGGTTCAACGGCGACAACGCCTGGACCTTTGCCTGTGGGGAAATCAGCGAAGAGGCCAGGGCGCTTTTGGAGGCTACGGAAAAAAGCCTGTATCTAGGAATTGAACAGGCGGTTCCGGGACGCCGCGTCGGCGACATTGGCCACGCGGTGCAGGAGTATGTCGAAGCTCGCAAGTACTCGGTGGTACGAGAGTTTGTCGGCCACGGAGTAGGTGCGAAGCTGCATGAAGACCCCAGCGTACCCAATTACGGCACCCCCGGAAGGGGCGTGCGGCTGCTGCCGGGCATGACCATCGCCATCGAACCCATGGTAAACCTGGGGAAACCCGGTGTGAAGATTTTGGACGATGGCTGGACCACCGTAACCCGGGACGGAAGCCTTTCCGCCCACTTTGAACACACGGTGGCCATCACGCCGGACGGGCCCGTGATTCTGACCCAGTTGGATTGAGCGGGTGCCGCTATGGAGTGGGAAATCGGCCAGGTAGTCCGGTCCTTGGCGGGCCGGGATAAAGGCAGTTTCCTGGTGGTGTTGGAGCTTGCCCCCCCTTATGCGGTGGTGTGCGACGGAAAACACCGGCCCCTGGAGCGGCCCAAGCGCAAGAAGCTTTTGCACTTGGCGCCCACAGGAACGGTCCTTCCCCAGGAAGCTGTGAAAACCAATGGAAAAATTCGCAAGGCCCTGCGTCCTTTCCAGGACGGGGCCCACAGGTAAAGCGGAGGTTTTTACTATGTCAAAGCAGGACGTAATTGAGGTGCAGGGCGTTGTAAAGGAAGCGCTGCCCAACGCCACGTTTCAGGTGGAGCTTCCCAACGGGCACATGGTGCTGGCCCACATTTCCGGCAAACTTCGGATGAATTTCATCCGGATTCTGCCTGGCGACAAGGTCACCATGGAAATGTCACCCTATGATTTGACCAAGGGCCGCATCACGTGGCGTTCCAAATAAATTGAAAGTTACTGACGTGAACCTACAAGAAGGAGGGCACATTATGAAAGTCAGACCTTCTGTCAAAAAGATGTGTGAAAAGTGCAAGATTATCAAGCGCAAGGGCAAGGTCATGGTCATCTGTGACAACCCCAAGCACAAGCAGCGCCAGGGCTAAGGGCCCAGGCAATACCATGGAGGTGTAAGAATGGCTCGTATTTCCGGCATTGACCTGCCCAGAGACAAGCGAATCGAGATTGCTCTTACCTATATCTACGGGATTGGCCGCAAGACCGCGACCAACATCTGCGCCGCCACCGGCGTCAACCCCGACATCCGTGTAAGAGACCTTTCCGAAGACGATACGGCGAAGCTGAGAGACTATATTGACAAGAACTGCCATGTGGAGGGCGACCTCCGCCGCGATGTGGCCTTTGACATCAAGCGGCTGATTGAAATCGGCTGCTACCGTGGCGTGCGCCACCGCAAGGGCCTGCCGGTCCGTGGCCAGCGTACCAAAACCAACGCCCGCACCCGCAAGGGTCCCCGGAAGACCATGGCCAACAAGAAGAAGTAAGGAGGGAGTACTATGCCAGCACAAAAGGGTAAACAGGGCGCTGTGCGCCGCCGCCGTGAGCGCAAGAACATTGAGCGCGGGGCTGCCCACATTCAGTCCACCTTTAACAACACCATCGTTACCATTACCGACGTCCAGGGCAACGCTGTTTCCTGGGCAAGCTCCGGAGAGCTGGGCTTCAGAGGCTCCCGGAAATCCACTCCTTTCGCTGCGCAGACGGCCGCTGAGACCGCTGCCCGCCTTGCTATGGAGCATGGCATGAAATCCGTGGAAGTGTACGTCAAGGGCCCCGGCGCAGGCCGTGAGGCTGCCATCCGTGCTCTGCAGGCTGCCGGCCTGGATGTGAGCATGATCAAAGACGTCACCCCCATCCCCCACAACGGCTGCCGCCCGCCGAAGCGCCGCCGCGTCTAACTTGAAAGGAGAACAAAGCTATGGCTAAGAATATGCAGCCCATCGCAAAGCGCTGCCACGCGCTGGGAATTTCTCCTGCCGTTATGGGCTACGCGAAGAAGACCACCAACCGCAACCCCGGCAGCCAGATGAGAAGAAAGAAGGGCGAGTATGCCCTGCAGCTGCAGGAAAAGCAGAAGGTCAAGTTTGTTTACGGCATTCTGGAGAAGCAGTTCCGCTCTTACTATGAGAAGGCCACCCGCATGGAAGGTCGGCCTGGTGAGAACCTGCTGATCCTGGTGGAGCGCCGTCTGGACAACGTGGTGTTCCGTCTGGGCTTTGCCAGCACCCGCCGGGATGCCCGCCAGCTGGTGACCCACGGCCACTTCACCGTGAACGGCCAGAAGGTGAACATCCCCTCTTACCTGGTCAAGGTGGGCGACGTCATTGAGGTGAAGGCTTCCAGCCGCTCCTCTGTGAAGTTTAGCAAGCTCACCGGCGAGGACGCTCCCCTGGTGACGGTTCCCCAGTGGCTGGAGCGGGACAAGAGCGCCCTGAAAGGCACCGTACTGCAAATGCCCGTCCGCGAGGATATCGACCTGCCCGTGGAAGAGCACCTCATCGTGGAGTTGTACTCCAAGTAATGCGGGCTCCCCAACTAGCAGGCGCCATGGATATTTTTGCACTGTGTAAAAGGAGGATCGCGGATGATTGAGATAGAGAGACCCAAAATTGAGATTGCGGATATTTCCGAAAATGGCACGTATGGCAAATTTGTGGTGGAACCTCTGGAGAGGGGCTTTGGCACCACCCTGGGCAACAGCCTGCGGCGGGTGCTGCTTTCCAGCCTGCCGGGGGTGGCCGTAAAATCCATTAAGATTGACGGCGTGCTCCACGAATTTTCCACCATCCCGGGCGTCAAGGAAGACGTCACCGAGATTGTGCTGAACATCAAGGGCCTGGTGGCGAAGCTCTACTGCGACGGTCCCAAGACGTTGGAGATCTCGGCGGAAGGGCCCTGCGTTGTCACGGCAGCTTCCATTAAGAGCGACAGCGAAGTGGAGGTTTTGAATCCCGAGCTGCACATTGCCACCCTGGGCGAAGGGGCCAGGCTCTATATGGAGCTGACCCTGGATAAGGGAAGGGGCTATGTCTCGAACGAGCGCAACAAGCAGAATATGCCGGAAGGCGTGATTGGAGAGATTGCGGTCGATTCTATTTACACACCTGTGCTCAAGGTCAATTTCAATGTGGAAAGCACCCGCGTGGGCCAGAGCATCGACTACGATAAGCTGACGCTGGAGGTTTGGACCAACGGGGTCATCAACGCCCAGGAAGCTGTCTCCCTGGCAGCCAAAGTCCTCACCGACCACCTGAATCTGTTTGTGGATCTGTCCGACAAGGGCAAGAGCACGGAGATCATGGTGGAGAAGGACGAAGGCGGCAAGGAGAAGGTTCTGGAGATGACCATTGAGGAGCTGGACCTGTCGGTTCGTTCCTTCAACTGCCTCAAGCGCGCCGGCATCAACACCGTGGAGGACCTGATCAACAAGTCGGAGGACGAGATGATGAAGGTCCGCAACCTGGGCCGGAAGTCCCTGGAGGAAGTCATTTGGAAACTGGCTTCTCTGGGCCTCAGCCTGCGCAAGGACGACGAATAAGCAACCTACTTTATTACGATAGGAGTGAATTTCCATGCCGGGAACGAGAAAGCTGGGCAGAGACACCGCCCATCGGACCGCTATGCTCCGGGGCCTGGTGACGTTCTTCCTGGAGAACGGCAAGATCGAGACCACCGTCACCCGCGCCAAGGAAGTGCGGGCACTGGCGGAGAAGATGATCACCATTGCCAAGCAGGATAATCTGCAGAACAAGCGCCTGGTCATGAGCTTTATCACCAAGGAGAGCGTGACCAACAAGCTGTTCACGGAGATCGCCCCCAAGTACGCTGACCGCAACGGCGGCTACACCCGCATCACCAAGCTGGGACCCCGCCGCGGCGACGCTGCCGAAATGGCGATTCTGGAACTGGTTTAATCGCATACTAGAAAAAACGCCGAGAGATTTCTCGGCGACGGGGAAACCCGGAGGAAAAGCCTTCCCGCAGCGTGGGGAGGCTTTTTTCTATAAAACCCAAGGGGTTTTGTCTGCCGGAGCGGCGCTGCCGAAAGGACAGCTCTGGAACTGGTTGGGCCCCATGGTAGAAAGAGCTGCGGCGAGAGCTCCCAGAGGTGGGAAACTACGAGAAAAAGTCTGCTCACAGCTCAACGGGAAAGGGGGAGCGCTGCTGCGCTCCCCCTTTTCTCTGCTGAGAAGACGGCTTTGGGTGAATGGAAAAAAAGCCGCAAGTTCTTAGACTTGCGGCTTTTTATCTTGCCAAGCAGGGGGATCCAGAAAGACAGAAGAGCTTACTGCTCCCAGTACATGGTGGTCTTAGTGTCCACGGACCCTTGCTGCAGGCGGAAGCGGATGGTGGGCATAGGCGGGCCGGACAGGCCACCTTCTTCCGGCAGAGTGGGATCGCCGGAAAGGAGCATCTCCTGGCCGGAAAACTGGAACAGCAGCCGCCTTCCTCCCGCCAGACGGGTGTTGCGCACCTCCACCTCCAGGGTGTTTTTAGACCGCCAGCGGCCGTTGGCCCCAAAGAGAGTGCCCCGAATCTGGCTGGAGACAAAGTGGCCCTGCAGGCCTAGGTCCAAGGTGGACGGGCCGTGGCTCTCCTGGAGGAGCAGCTGGCCGCCTTCCCCTTGGAAAGAGAAGGAGAGGGCGTGCAGAGAGCCGCCTTCCGGATCCAAATAGCCGGTGCCCCCCACCAGGTCTGGAAACGAGGGACAGGGTTCTTGGGGAAGATACACGGCCCCGTTCAAGGAGCTCTCCGCCCCGGGGCTGCGCATGCCGAGCATGGGGTTGAGCTCCAGACGCTCCAAGCGCTTTTGCAGCCGGTGAAAAGCCCGGGGATCCTCCGGCAGAGGCTGGGGGGCAAAGGCGGGCAGCAGGTTGTCCCAGGCAGCGGTAAGCACCGCCTGCAGTTTCATGGAGGCCGATTGTATCACCAGCACCGCGTCCTGCTGGGTGAAAACCACCCCGTATTGACCGAAAGCGCCATCCCCCCGGAAGACGCCTTGGGGAGCGCAGCGCCAGAATTGGAACCCGTAGCCCTCCTGCCAATCGGGGTCACCGCCCCAGCCGGCGCCCCGGTTTTCAATTTGCTTGGAGGTGGCCATGGCAAACCACTCCCGGTTCAGGAGCTGTTTTCCCTCCCAACGGCCCTCCTGCGCCACAAATTGCACAAAGCGGGCCATGTCCTCAATGGTCAGGCTCATGCCGGCGCCGCCCATTTCCGTGCCGTCGGGCAGAGGGTGACAGGCAATGTCCGTCATGCCCAGAGGCGCAAACAGCCGGGGCTTGAGAAACTGGGTGAGGGTCTGCCCCGTCTTTTTGGCCAGAATGGCGGCCAGCAAATTGGTGCCCGCCGTGTTGTACAGAAAATGGGTGCCCGGCTCATACACAAAGGGGTGGTGCAGGAAGGAGGCGATCCAGTCCGGGTCTCCCTGTCCCAAGTTGGGGATTTCCGTCTCGTGGCCGCAGCCCATCATGAGCAGGTGCCGTATCTGGCACTTTTGCAGGTTTTCGCTGGGATGCTCCGGAAGCTTGTCCGGGAAAAGGTCCACCAGGCGGTCCTCCAGGGAGAGAAGTCCCTCCTGCACGGCAAAGCCCATGGCGGTGGAGGTCAAGCTTTTGCTGAAGGAGAACATGATGTGGGGCGTTTGCCGGTTGTAGGGCTTCCAGCAGCCCTCGGCGCACACCTTTCCATGGCGCAGGAGCATAAAGGCGTGCATTTCAATGCCTTCCTCATAGAGCTGGTCCAAAAAATCCAGCACGGCCTGGGAAGGGATTCCCGCTTGTTCCGGGGTGATGCGTTCCAATTCCATAAGGTTTCAACTTCCTTCCAAAAAGATGTGGAGAACTTTTCCATAAATCCAGTGTAGCACAGTTTAAAGAGGGATGCAATGCAGAATACTAAAAGGGAATTCATCCTTCTGGGAAGAAAGTGAGGAACGTATATGGTACGCATTCAAAAGGTGTACGGCAGTGAGATTCTGGATTCCCGAGGCAATCCCACAGTGAGTGCCACCGTGGTGCTCACCGACGGGACCATGGGAACGGCCTCTTGCCCTTCCGGGGCGTCCACAGGAAAGTTTGAGGCCGTGGAACTGCGGGACGGGGACCAGCGCCGCTATGGAGGCAAAGGGGTGCAGAAAGCGGCCCAGAGCATTGCGTCGGTGATCTCTCCGGCTTTGGAGAAAGTGCACAGCCTGACTGTGCGGGAGATTGACCAGGTGCTGCAGAAGTTGGACGGCACCCCCAACAAGGCCCACCTGGGAGCCAACGCCACCTTGGCCGTGTCCATGGCCTGCGCCAGGGCCATTGCCGCCCACTATCGGATGCCCCTGTTTCGATACTTGGGCGGGGCGGCGGCCCACCTGCTGCCTCGGCCCATGATGAATATTTTAAACGGGGGCGCCCATGCGGGCAACAATGTGGACATTCAGGAGTTCATGATTGTCCCTGTGGGGGCGCCCCATTTTCGGGAGGGGCTTCGCTGGTGTGCGGAAATCTACCACATCTTGGGGGAGCAGCTAAAGGCCCGAGGCCTGTCCACCGGGGTGGGGGACGAGGGCGGTTACGCTCCGGATCTGCAGAGCGACGAGGAGGCCATAGAGACCATCTTGACGGCGGTGGAAAAGGCAGGCTACGGGGGCAAGGTGCAGCTGGCCTTGGATGCCGCTGGCAGCGAGTGGGTCCAGGGCAACCGCTACCGGCTGCCGAAGCGGGGCAAGGAATTCTCCACAGAGGACTTGATCGAATATTGGGAAACCCTGCTGCAGCGGTATCCTATCCTCTCCCTGGAGGACCCCCTGGGAGAGGAGGACTTTACCGGCTGGGCGGAGCTGACCCGGCGGGTGGGAGACCGGGTGCAGCTGGTGGGAGACGACCTGTTTGTCACCAACCAGGAGCGCTTGCGCCAGGGCATGGAGGAGGGAGCGGCCAACGCCATCCTCATTAAGCCCAACCAGATCGGCACCTTGACGGAGACCATGGACTGTGTGGAACTGGCCAAGAGAAAGGGATATGGCACCATTCTGTCCCATCGGTCCGGGGAGACGGAGGACACCTTCATTGCGGATCTGGCGGTGGCGGTCAACGCGGGGCAGATCAAAACCGGCGCCCCCTGCCGGACGGAACGGGTGGCCAAATACAACCGGCTGCTGCGGATTGAGGAGTGCTGTTGACAGACGGGGCGAAACTTGGTAGGATAAGAAAGAAGTAAAGTTTTCCGAAAACTTTTGCAGAAACCTGTGCGGTGTGGCCCAGAGCGGCCCACCTCACAACGCGAATTCCTGAAAGGAGCTTTCCCATGATATCCTATCCCCGCCTGCAGGCTATTGTTGCCGCCGTTCGGCAGAAAACCTCCTTTGTTCCCCACACCGCCCTGGTTTTGGGTTCCGGCTTGGGGGGCTTTGGAGAGAAGATTTCCCTGGAGGCTGCGGTGCCCTATGCAGAGCTTCCCGGGTTTCCCATCTCTACGGTGCCGGGCCACCAGGGGCGGTTCCTGTTCGGGTACGTGGAAGAGGAGCCTGTGGTGGTGATGCAGGGCCGGGTGCACTATTACGAGGGCTATTCCATGGAAGAGGTGGTGCTGCCCCTGCGGGTGATGGCCGCCTTGGGGGCCCGGCGGCTGGTGCTCACCAACGCGGCGGGAGGCATTGACCCGGCGTTTCATCCGGGAGATTTGATGGTGCTCACCGACCACATTGCCAGCTTTGTGCCCTCCCCGCTGATCGGCCCCAATGTGGATGCACTGGGTCCCCGGTTTCCCGACATGACGGAGGTGTACTCTCTCCGGCTGCGGGAGAAGCTCCACGCCGCAGGGACAAAGCTGGGGATCCCTCTCCAGGAGGGGATTTACCTGCAGACCACCGGGCCCCAGTACGAAACCCCTGCGGAAATCCGCCTGTACCGGTCTCTGGGCGCCAGTGCCGTAGGTATGAGCACGGCCTGCGAGGCCATTGCCGCCCGGCACCTGGGGCTGGAGGTCTGCGGCATCAGCTGCATCACCAACCTGGCCGCAGGCTTGGGGGGCAAGCCCCTGTCCCACCAGGAGGTGCAGGAGACCGCCGACCAGGCGGCACAGCGGTTCCAAAGCTTGGTGTGGGAGTTGCTTTCCACCATAGAGGCATAATCAAAACCACTTGTAAACTCGTGGTTTGCTCAGACCCCAGAGGGGTCAGTACTTGCTGACCCCTGGAAGGGGTACTAAAGGACTATCATCGCATCGCTTGCTCGTGACTGGTAAACCAGGTATTTCTGCTTCCCGGTCTATTTCCGCAAGTGGAATATCCTCGCGAAAATCTCCGCGTCCCTTTGCGGGGCAGAGCACTTTTGCGCCTCTTATTTTATCTGCATGTGCTTTTCAAAATATATCTGCCAAGATTGTTTTGTTTACCCCTGGTAAAACCAGGGGTTTTCTAAATGCAAGAAAAGCGCGCGGCGAGATCTTTCTCACCGTGCGCTTGTTGTCTATAAGCCGGATCAGGCCTTTGTCTGGGGTCTGAGGAAAAGGCTCGCACCAGAAGGCGCGGCTTTTGCGAATGGGAACCTCTGCCGACTCTTGGTCTTCCCCGGTTTCTTCCGAGGGAGGACCCATGGTTTTCCCAGAGGGGGGCGTTCCCCCTATCCGATTTCACTGCGGGGGACGGCGCTGGTGGAGGTACCGGATGCCCGCTGCCAGAAAGTACACAACCAGCAGAAGCAGGTAGAGCCAGAGGCACAGCCACAGCCCCTGGACCAGGATAATCCCAGCCAGGGAAGGGGCGTTTCCTATTCTCCACAGGGCCAGGGCGCCTAAAAGCACCCCCTCCACAGGGAGAAGCAGCAGCCACAGCCACCGTTTGATGAGGGCCCGCAAGGAGGGAGCAGCGGGTACGCGCGCCGCTGCCGGAGAGGGGGCAGGCTGCGCCGCCTCTGCAGCGGGGTCCAGCAGGGAGTCCACCGAAACGCCCAGGGCGCGGCTCAGGGGCAGGAGATTGGCGGTTTCCGGCAGCACCTCGTCCAACTCCCAGCGGGACACCGCCTGCCGGGAAACCCCCAAACGCTGGGCCAACTGTTCCTGGGTCATGCCCTGGCGTTTGCGCAGGGTTTGTATTTTTTGGCCTGTGGTCATGAGAACCCCTCCTTTTGGGTATAGTATAACAAAAACCCCCGGTTGCGCGCCACCGCTTTTCGCGGGCATCTGCGCAACAGGGGGTTGCTTTTTTAGGAGAACCGGGCAAAGGCGCAAACCAGCTTGCTTCGGTCACAGGGTGGGCTGAAAGTGGAAGGACACCACCTGCTCGCCCCCGTTGAGGAACACCTCGCAGGTGTGGGTATCCGTCAAAACCCGGGCGTCCCAAACCTCCTGCACCGGCCGTTCCAGCAGCAGCTTCTGCCCGTCGGTGATCTGGAAAAAGCTGGGTCCCTGCACCAGGTGGGGGTCCTCCTGCTGCAGGAGGGATTGGGCCTCCTCCACCGGGAACAGGCAGATCTGCTCGGCATCGTTGAGGGTCACTTCCATGGGGATGGTCAGGCAGCCGGAGCGCACGGCGTCCGGATCTTCCGGAGCGTTCCAGGGGGTCATCCAACCCAGCAGGATGCGCCGGCCCTGGGGGTCCAAAAAGCTCTGGGGCGCGTAGAAGTGGGGGCCTATGGCAGGCTTCTGGAAGCTTTCCGGCGTGAAGGTTTCCCCGTCAAACTGGCCCACCACAAAGGTGACGGTTTGGGGCTGGTCCATGCGGGAGAAGTCCAGCACCCACTTGTCCTCCAAGGGGAACAAGTCGGGACACTCCAGCACCGGGCCCATCTGCCTGGTTTCAAAGAGGGGTCCCACATAGTCCCAGTGGAGCAGGTCGCTGGACCGGTACAGCACCACGGCCGCCAAGCCCTCATAGCCCGTGCCGCACACCATGCGGTAGGTGCCGTCGGTCCAGGGGAAGACCTTGGGGTCCCGGAAATCCCGGCCGGTGGGGTCCACTGGTCCGCCTTGCAAGAGGGGGTTCCCCGCATATTTGGTGAAGTGTTCTCCATCCTGGCTGGTGGCCAGGCACTGGGTTTGGGCGCCGTTTTCCCCCACGGCGGTGTAGAACACGTAGAGCAGGCCGTCCTTTACCAGGGCGGAGCCGGAAAAGCAACCGCCGGTGCTCTCGTAGGGCATGTCCGGAGACAGGGCAATGGGGCGGTTTTCCCAGTGGATGAGATCTTCACTGACTGCGTGGCCCCAGTATAAAGGGGCGGTCCACACAGTGGCGGTGGGGTTGTGCTGGTAGTAAGCGTGGTATTTCCCGTTAAACCAGCACAGGCCGTTGGGGTCGTTGAGCCAGCCTTTTTCTGGCTCCACATGGAAGTGTAGGCGTGGAAAGCTCATAGTCAATCGCTCCTTTTGTACGTGTTAAAACTCTTCGTGCTCCCGGCTGGCAGCCGCTCGGAGCAGGGTTTCGTCCGCGTCGGTCATGCGGGCGGTCAGCTGTTGGTAATAGGCGGGAGGCATGACCTTTTCCAGGTAGGAAAGGGCCTCCTGCCAATGATTGGATCGGGTGCCGATTACGGCCGGCTCCCGCACCAGCGCAAAGCCAAAGTCGCTGTACAGGTGCAGAGCCCGCGTGCAGGCGGGGTGGGTGTGCAGATAAAGGGGATAGTCCTCCGGGGTCAGGGTTTGAAACAGATAGGTGAGCAGAGCCCGGCCGATGCCCTGCCCTTCGTAAGCCGGCAGCACCCGGTACCAGTGGAGGGTGGTCACCTGTCCATAGGCTTTCCAGAGGAAGCAAGTGCCTATGGGCGTGTCGTCCTGGGTGCAGGCAAAGGTGCACCGGCGGAAAAACTCCTCCGCCTGGCTGGCGTACACCTTTTCAAAGTACTCGGTCATGAACGAGACGTATGTAGGGTCTTCTACACTCAGCCGCTTCCACAGCTCCAGTTCGTCCGGACGGCAGGAGCGGAAGTGGATGCCTGCGGGAGGCTCTCGAAAAGCGTTTTGGTTGACTGTGTCACAGCGCATAAAGAGGTTGCCTCCGGCTATAGAAACAGTGTCAGACATAAACGACCTCCTTTCTTTTAGGGAAACAGAATGTCCAGCTGGTCCCATTGGGCGGTGACCCACTGGATTTCCTGCCGGAACCGCAGGGTTTTGGGGGAGGGGGCTAGGAAAAACTCCGGCTGGATCCACCAGGGGACTTCCAAACACCAGGTGAGCCGCAGGGCGTCCGCCGGCGCAGGGGCCGCACCCCCGGCCTGCCGGTAGCCTTCCAGCAAAGCGGCGGCCTTTGCCTGGTCCAGCCCCTGCCCCGTCCAGGCAAAGGACAGCAGGGCCCTGCCCAGGTCGTGGGCCAGGTACCCCCACTGGTTCCGGTCAAAGTCCAGGACAGCGGCCAGGGACTCCGGGGAAAACAGCAGGTTGTCCGGGGCGAAATCCTCGTGGGAGAAGCCTTGCAGCAGGCTGTCCGCAAAGGCAAGGTTTACCCGGTCCAGCAAGGCTGCCGCTTGCTCCACCTCCCGGTGAAAGCCGGGAGGGCCTTCCCGGCGGCGGGCGCTTTCCAGATGGAGTTCCAGCGCCTGGCGGAGGGCGGCGCTGCCGGTGGGATATCGGCAGGGCTCCTCTTGGGGAAAGAGGGAAAGCCCCCGCTGCAGGTCTCCCAAGGCTTTCCCCAAGCTTTCCAGCTGAGGCAGAGAAACGCTGGCGGCGGTTTCCTGCCTTCCGGGGAGAAAGCCCATGACCATGTAGACGGTTTCCGGATCCAACGTGCGCAGCGGACCTTGGGCGCACCCATACACCCGGGGACAGGGAAACCCCTGCTCCCACAGGGCCTGCTGCCGGAGCAGGGCCCGGCGGATCTGCCGCAGTTTGGGAGGGGGAAACCGTTCCAGGCTGTAGCGTTTCACCAGCACCGGACCTGTGGCGGTTTCCACCCGCCACTTTTGGTTGAGCCAGCCTCCGGAGACCGGCTGCCAGCCAGAGGGCCGCAGACCAAAGGCCCGGGACAGATCCTGTTCCAAGGGCGCTTCCAAACACATCCCGCCTTTCAAAAAATCCGGGAACCTGCAGGTTCCCGGATGCGATCCCGCTACCCTTATCATAGCGCAGACGGGCTGTTTTTACAAGAGGAGAAGTTCTCCTCCCAGGGCCTGGGCCTCACTTTTTTCGTGGGTCACCAGGATCACCGTTTTGCCCCGGGTCTTCTCCTGAAAATAGGCGATGACCTGCTCCTTGGTGGCTTCGTCCAGCCCTTTGAAGGGTTCGTCGCAGAGAAGGGTGTCGTAAGGGGCGCCCAAGGCCCGAAGAATGGCCACCCGGCGCTTCATGCCCCCGGAAAGGGTGCGCACCGGCTGGCCCAGGCTGTCTCCCAGGCCCACCTCCCGCAGCATCTCTTCCGCTTCTCCTTTGGAGAGGCGGGGGTTTACCAGGCGGATGTTGGACACAGCCCCGGCATTTTCACACAGCCGGTCCTCCTGGAAGATGGCGGACAGCCTGCGGCCCTCCATACCCCGGATTTCCCCGGCGTCCGGCTGGACCAATCCCAGCAGCAGGGAGAGCAACGTGGTCTTTCCGCAGCCCGAGGGGCCCATGACACAGGTAAGCTTCCCCTCGGGAAACAGGTGGGAAACGTTTTGCAGCACCTGTTTTTCCCCAAAGGCCTTGCTCACCCCTAGCAGTTCTATGGACATAGACGTCCCCCCTTTCAATTCTGTTCCAGCCGGGCCACCAGCCGGTCCAGCAAGAACAGGAACAGCTTTTCAAACACCAGGCTCACCAACACGATGACCACGGTCCAGGCGAACAGGTCCGGGGTGTTCAGGTACACTTTGGCCTCATACAGCCGCTCGCCAATGGAGCCGTCCGGCAGGCCAATGACCTCCGCGGCCACGCCGGCTTTCCAGCACAGCCCCAGCCCCACCGCGCAGGCGGACCGGAAGAAGGGCGCTACCTGGGGCAGGTAGAGATACCGCAGCCGCCGGGGGAAGGGCACTTGAAAGACGTCGGCCATTTCCGTGAGTTTTTGGTCCATGCTGGAGATGCCTCCCAGCACGTTCTGGCAGACAATGGGCGTCACCATCAAAAAGGAGATGACCACCGACAGGTTGCGGGAGGGCACCCAGATGAGCACCAAAATAATGAAGGAGGCCACGGGGATGGATTGGATTACCCGCATCAGGGGAGCGGCCAAGTCCCGCACCGGCCCAAAGCGGGAGGAGAGCACGGCCAGCACGGTGCCCACCAAACAGGCCAGGAGAAAGCCCAAGGTAATGCGCCAGAAGGAAAAGAGGATGGCGCTCCAAAAATCCCAGTGAGGGACCAGCTCCCCCAGGCAGAGCATAACAGAAACAGGAGATACCAAAAGGATCTCCTGTCCCAGGGCCATGGCGCCCAGCTGCCAGACAAGAAGCCAAACGGCCACTGCCCACAGCCGGACGCCCCGGTGCTTTTTCTCTTTTTCCCCCTTAGCCAAGGTAGTAGAACCCATCGTCGGGCAGCTCCCCTCCTATGGACTGAGGGTTCTGCTCCAGCAAAGTTTGCAGGTAGGCGGAGAGCTTGGCCTGCATCTCGTCGCCGGCGATAAACGTGATGTTGCACGCCGGCAGGGCTTTTTGGGCCACGGCTTCGGGCACAATGTCATACTCCCCAATGAGCTTGGCGGCACCTTCCACGTCCTCCTGGGTGTATGCTACAGATTGCTCGTACTGGCTGAGGAACGTGTCCACCAGGTCGGGGTTCTGCTCCACAAAGTCCTTGCGGCCTACCACAACGCCGGTGATCAAGGTGGCGTCGCTGCCGCTTGCCGAGGCACCCGCAGGTTCTCGTTCTGGGTCTGGGCGGTGGTGACAAAGGGCTGGGGCAGCATGGCGATGCCGGTGGCGTCGGCGGCCAGGGCGGCCACGCACTCCGAGTGCTCGCTCTTCCATTCAATGGTTACGTCGGTCTCCGGATCGATGCCGTTTTCCGTGAGCATGTAGTTCAGGGCGTACTCTGGAGTGGAGCCCTTGCCGGAGGCGAAAATGGTCTTGCCCTTCAGGTCCTCCACAGATTGCACCGTGTCCCCGTTCTCCACAATGTACAGCACGCCCAAAGTGTTGATGGCCAGCACCTGCACCTGGCCTTCCGTGTTATTATAGAGAACGCTGGCCAGGTTGGCCGGCACTGCAGCGATGTCCAACTCCCCTTGCACCAGCTTGGGGGTGATCTCGTCGGCGGAGGCGTAGATGTTGAAGTCGTACAGGGGGGAATCCGAAGCGGCATCGTCGCTCATCATCTTCACCATGCCCATGGCCGTGGGGCCCTTCAGGGCGGCCACTGTGGCGGTGCCCAGGTCGGCGGTTTCTTCCGAAGCGGCAGAGCTCTCAGCGGAAGTTTCCTCTTGGCTGGCGGGTTCGCTTGCCTGGGAGGAGACACTGCTTTCCTCCGAAGAGAGGCTGCTTGCGGAATTGGAGGAGGATGTCTCCGAGGCGGCGCTGCAGCCGAACAAGGCCAGGCACAGAGCCAGGGCCAATGTCAAAGATAAAACGCGTTTCATAACAGGGGTTGTCCTTTCCGCCCGCGAAAATAAAGGAGGGCCCCGCCGCGGGCGAAGCGGCGGCCCGTGCAACTGGAAAACCGGCAAAACACCGGGTGTTTGCGCAGTTAGGATTATACAACCGCCGGGTGCGGATGTCAAGGTGGAGGGGGACGCAACGCGGGCAGAGAGGGAACGACTCACCCCCAGTGCCGCCGCCCCAAAGGGGCGCGGGCGAAAACAAGTTCTTTGCCAAGCTTTCTTCGAAAGAAAGCGGAGAAAACGGGTTGACAGGGGGGGCTTGGTTGGGTATGATAAGAACGGCCCCATGGGGGCATAAGATTTTTGTGAGGAGTGTATCCGATTATGAAGTATGGTTTGCAGATGTTCAGCGTTCGGGACGTGACAGAGCAAGATATGGAAGGGGCTCTGCGCCAGGTGGCGGAAATGGGCTATGCTTCCGTGGAGTTTGCAGGTTTTATGGGCCATCCGGCAGAGCAGATTAAAGCTTGGCTGGACCAGTACGGCTTGGAAGTGTCCGGTACCCACACGGGCATGGCGCTGCTGACGGACGAGCTGTTGGAGGAGACCATTGCCTATCACAAGGCCATTGGCTGCAAAAACATCATTGTCCCCTATGAAAAATTTGCCACGAAGGCCGATATCGACGCCTTTGTGGACCGGGTAAAAGTGATCGAGCCCAAACTGAAAGAGGCGGGCATCACGCTGCAGTACCACAACCACGACCATGAATTTAAGCCCAACGAGGACGGGCTGATTGCAGAAGAAGAGCTGCTGCAGCGCACGGACATCCTGCTGGAAGTGGACACCTACTGGGTGTATGCCGCAGGAAAAGATCCCGTGGAGTTCCTGAAGGAACATAAGGACCGGATTCAGGTGATCCACCTGAAGGACGGCAAGGGCGGCCACACCTGCGCTTCCCTGGGCCAGGGCATTGCCCCTGTGGCCGAGGTGCGCAAGGCTGCGCTGGAGCTGGGCCTGGATATGGTGGTGGAGAGCGAAGGCCTGGAGCCCACCGGTATGGAAGAAGTCAAGCGCTGCATCGATTTCTTGAAGGCCGAGGACGAAAAGGACGGCATCTAAGAGTTTTGCGCAAACACAGCAGAAAAGGAAGGAAAGCCCCGGCTCTCCTTCCTTTTTTCTTGCTGCCTTTAGGCTTAACAAAACCCCTGGTTCAAAAGCCTTGGCAAATATTTTAGGGGATACACGTGCAAAAATAAGGCGCAGAGGTGACTTATCCCTTAAAGGGACGCGGAGTTTTCTGCACAAAGTCAGCGGTTTGCAGAAATGAGTGGGAAAAAGGAAGTGACTGGTTTACCAGTTGCGGAGCAAGCGATGCGATGGCAGTTCTTTAGTACCCCTTCCAGGGGTCAGCAAGCACTGCCCCCTCTGGGGTCTGAGCAAACCATTAGTTTACCAGTGGTTTTGATTTACGTTTTGTCAGGCTGTGTGCAAGCCCCTATTTCTGCAAAAACCGGGCATCCCCGTAAAGATGCAGGACCCTTCCGGCGGTTTGTTTCCGACAGGGCGGACCAGAGACTCCCTAGGGAAAACCCTTGGCGCGGCCTTTACGGGCTGGAAGGCTCCTGGGGGACCAGCTGTACCAGATCTTCCCCGGCGGACACAAGCCCCGTGCGAAGGAGCTCCACCCTCCAGCCTTCCTGGGTGTTGCAGAACACAAAGGGGGTGTTCATAGAGCAGTGAGCTTTTTCCATGACGGCGGGATTGTAGGCCAGGAGCTTGTCGCCCCGGCGGACAAAATCCCCGGTTTGCACGAAGGCTTCCAACCCCTCCCCCTCCAGGCGGTTGGTGTCCAGCCCCAGGTGAATGAGGAACTTAATCCTCTGGGGGGTGGAAAGGCCCAGGGCGTGTTTGGTGGAGAGCAAGAACTCCACCTGAGCGTCGGCAGGCGCGTACAGGACGCAGTCCTCCGGCTGTATGCACACGCCTGGTCCCAGGATCTCCCGGGCAAAGGTGGGGTCGGGACAGTGGGAGACGGGCTCCACCTGCCCTGTGAGGGGACAGCCGAATACCACAGGCTGGGAAGCCGCGGCTGAAGCCATGGAAGATCCTCCTTTCCGCAAAAAGATCTCCCCTCTGGAAAGCGGGAGTTTCCGCCGGTTCTTTCTCGAGGAAAGGGAGCGGGAGACCTTGCATAAAATATGCCGGTTTTGACAGGTTTTTCGGTGGGATTCTACAACTTCATTCTACAGGAGTAGTATGGAAGAGTCAAGGGATTTTGGGATTTTTGGCAGTCTGCTGAAGAAAGCCGGTTCCCCTTGTAAGAATTCACGCGGCAGGGAAGTCTAAAGGGCAAAGGGATGGGGAGAAGAGGAGGTGGCGGCTTGTGGAGGACAAAAAAGACCTGGCGCTGGTGAAGCGGGCCATGCGGGGAAATCCCAAGGCCTTTGCAGCCCTGATAGAGCGGGAACAGGAGTATCTGTACCGGATGGCGTTCCTCTATGTGCGGCAGGAACAGGACGCTTTGGATGTGGTGCAGGACAGCATTGTCAAGGCTTACCGGAAGATGAAAACCCTGCGGGAGCCGGCCTATTTCCGCACGTGGCTGACCAAAGTGGTCATCAACACCGCCCAGGACATGCTGCGGCAGCGAAAGGCAGAGATCTTCTTAGAAGAGGGAGGCGACGATCTGCCGGCTTCTGTGGAGCTTTCCTCGGAAGAGCGGATGGACCTCCACGAGGCAGTGGCACAGCTGCCGGAAAAATACCAGGATGTGGTAAAGCTGAAGTACTTTGATGGGTACACCATTCGGGAGATCAGCCGGATCACCGGCATGCCCCAGGGGACCGTGTCGGTCTATTTGCGGCGGGCCGTGGGCCAGCTGCGCGTTTTGCTGAAGGAGGAATCCCTATGAGAGAAAACTGCAACGACATCCACATTCCCATTTCCCCGGAGCTGGGAGGCCGGGTCGAGGCTGCACTGGGAGAGGTGCGCCGCCTGCACCGGCACCGGATGCTGCGCCGGGCGGGCACTGTCTTGGGCAGCTTTGTGGCCGTAATGGGTGCCCTGCTGGGCCTGGCTGTGGTGAACCCCGCCATGGCCTCGCAGGTTCCCCTGGTGGGGGAATGGCTGGGCGGGCTGTTCTACGAATCCAACTACGAAAGCAAAACCGGTTCGGCGGGCGCGTTTCTGGAGACCTACAGCAGCGCTTTGGAGGATGTGGGGGTAACTGCCGCTACAGAGAGCCAGGAATGGGGCGTCACCTTTCACCAGGGCTACACCGACGGCAACATGGTGCTGCTCTCCCTGAGCCTCACCGGTCCTCAGGAAGAGTTGGAGCAGTATGCCTTTGTCACCTTGGACGGTTACGGGCAAAGCTCCCTGGCTTCTATCAATGGGGAGCCGGCCTCCATCCAAGGGGTGAACACCTTTGAGAAGCGGGAGGGCAGCTGGAGCACCACCATGGCCGTGGCGGTCCCCGAAAGCCAGCAGGGGGCGGAAACCCTGGAGGTGGCCGTCACCCTGCAGGGCTTGGAGGGCCAGGCGGCGGAGGCTTCTGCCGACAGCGTGCCCATTCCGGGCAGCTTTTCCGCCAGTTTCACACTGACGGTGGACCACAGCAACGATTTTTCCTTTGTGTCCCAGGCGGAGGACAACCGGGCCAAAGTGTTGGCCGTGCGGGGCACTCCTACCCAGACGGTGGTCTCTGTGGAAATTCCCTTCTGGGGTTACCGGAACTTCGGCGCCCTGGAGGAGGACGG
The DNA here is from genome assembly GCA_904374805.1 of uncultured Neglectibacter sp. GTDB lineage: Bacteria > Bacillota > Clostridia > Oscillospirales > Acutalibacteraceae > Acutalibacter > Acutalibacter pullicola. Next base: position 6,971 of record CAJFEW010000039.1, on the reverse strand, counting down.
GGTGAAAGGCACGGCCCGGCTGGTGTTGGCGGACGGCACCCAGATGGCCGTGGAGCCCCGCAGAAGCCAGGAGCTGGGCGGGTATGACTACCAGGCGGCCAAGGCCCAGTCCTGCGACCTGTACTTTGACGGCCTGCCCGCCGGCGTCTCCCAGGCGACGCTGGAGTTCTTCTGGCAGAAGGTGGGCACAGAGCAGGAGGAGGTGCTGGCCTCCTTTACCCTGGATCTGGAAAACCAGACCGTCCTTCCCGCCGGGACCCAAGGGGTGGAGAAGGGCTCCACCCAGTACAGCCTTCTGGAAACTGGGGACATGGGCTGGGAGGAGAACGGCTTTGTGGTGAAGGACCTTTGGTTCAGCCAGGCGGGGACCTATTCCGGCCAGATGTATTTCTACGTACCGGAGGACTATCTCCGGGGGGACCTGCAGGTAGAGGTGTGCAACGCCCAAGGGGAAGTCCTGTTTTCCACTCAGGCCTACGGGGAGGACGGCAAACCCAATCCGGATTGGCGGATCTGGGAGGCCATGAAGATTGCCAACGTGGCCCAGCCGCTGCACATCTACCGGATCACCCAGCGGGTTGCCGGAGAGGTGATTTCCGTGGGGGAGATGGTGACCATCACCATCTCCGACGCCTCCACCGGGGAGACGCTCTTCACCGACACCCGGGCGCTGGTGGCCGCCACGCCCTAATCTTTCCTAGAACCCAGCAAGGGGCCCTCTCAGCGAGGGCCCCTCAGCTTGTCGAAAAAGTCCCATAAGAGGGCAGCCGGCCGCAGAAGCGGGGCCTTCGGCCCCTGTCTGCTGGCTTTTTTGTCGCTGAACGCCCTTT
>CAJFEW010000039.1:0-6096 GCA_904374805.1 uncultured Neglectibacter sp. | reverse complement strand
TGCAAACTTTTTGAAAAAAGGCTGTTACGTCCCGGTGGGACGTTGCCCAACAGCCGACCGAGCCGGCAGGCGAGAAGATCAAAAACTTTTACGTTTGCTTTCTTTTGCTTTTTCGACAGCCCCAGGGGCCCTCTCAGCGAGGGCCCCTTTTGGCTGCCGCCTGTTCCTGCAGCAGGGAGAGAAACGCCTCCAAAGGCGGGGAAAGGGCCTTTTGCCTGTGAAGGGCGCAGAAGTACTGGCGGAAAAACCGCACGCCGGGGATCTCCAGCCGCACCAGGGTTTTTTCTTCCAGTTCCTGCTGGGCCAGAGACTCCGATAGGATAAGCACCCCTAGCCCAGCTTTGGCGGCCTCTAACAGTGCGGTGGAGCTGATGCTTTCGAAAAAGGGGTGGGGGGAGAGGCCCTGTTCTTCAAACAGCCTGTCTACGGAGCGGCGGGTGCCGCTGCCCTCTTCCCGGAGCAGCAAGGGCAGCCTCGCAAGTTCCTCCAGGGTCCGGGGCTGGGGATCGAAGTCCGGGGCGCAGAGCAGGGCCATGTTTTCCCGGGTGAGAGGGCGGGTTTTCAGGTGAGGGGAAAAGCTCACATTGTCCACCACCCCCACGTCCAACTGGTTTTCCAGCAGCTTTTTCTCGATTCGGTCGGAGTTTTCCACCACCGCTTCCAGGACGGTTTGGGGTTGGAGGGCTTGAAATTTCCGGAGCAGCGGGGCCAGCCGGGTGGCGCCGAACGTCACGTTGGCTCCCACCCGCAGGGAAAAAGGCCGTCCCCGGCGCAGGGAATCCTCCGCCTCTTGGAACCCCTGCAGCACCTCTTGGGCGGTGTGCAGAAGCCTGCGGCCCGCCTCTGTTATATAGACCCGGCGGTTCATCCGTTCAAACAGCGGCACGCCATAGTGCTCTTCCAGCTCTTTGATGGCCAGGCTCACCGCAGGCTGGGTGGTGCCCAGGGCCTCTGCGGCTTTGGAAAAGCTCATCTGCCGGCAGGCCTCCGCAAAGATTTCCAAGTGACGTTTGGTCATGCCCTGCACCCTCTCATAAGAAATTCTAGATGGATTTCATTTTAACATAAGAATGGAAAATAGAAAAGTCCCGGTGTACAATACAGGTAGCACAGGGAAAGGGGCAGCGGTATGGATCGGAACAAGATGGGCCTGTGTGTCAGGCTGTTTGGAAAATTTTTAAAAATCGGCGCGTTTACCTTTGGGGGCGGCTATGCTATGATCCCCCTCATCCGCCGAGAGATCGCCCAGAAGGAGGGGTGGATTGAGGAAAAGGACATTTTGGACATTCTGGCGGTCAGCGAGAGCACCCCAGGGCCCATCGCCGTGAACACGGCCACCTTTGTGGGATACCGGCTGGCGGGTCCCCTGGGGGCGGCGGCAGCCACGGTGGGGGTGGTGCTGCCCAGCTTTGTGATTATCTTCCTCTTAAGTTTCGTGCTGCGTCAGTTTGAGGGATTCCCCGCAGTGCGGTACGCCTTTTGGGGCATCCGGGTGGCGGTGGTGGCTTTGGTGCTCAGCGCCTTGGTGTCCATGGCCCGGGAGTGCCCCTGGAATCTCCTCTCTTACGTGTTGGCGGCAGGGGCCTTTGTGCTGGTGGGCTTTTTCGGGGCCAACTCCATTTTGGTGCTTCTGGCCTGCGCCCTTGTCGGCCTGGCGGCCTCCAAGCTGCGGATAGGAGGGATGAAGCTGTGATCTACCTGGAGCTGTTTTTGACCTTCTTGAAAATTGGCACCTTCACCTTTGGGGGCGGCTACGCCATGGTCCCCCTGATCCAGCAGGAGGTGCTCTCCCACCAGTGGATGACCCTGGAGCAGCTGGTGAATTTCATCGCCGTCTCCGAGAGCACACCGGGCCCCCTGGCAGTGAACCTCTCCACCTACGTTGGGGCGGAGACCGGGGGACTTTTCGGGGCCCTGTGCGCCACCTTTGGGGTGGTGCTGCCCTCCTTTGTCATCATTTTGCTGGTGGCCAAGTTTTACGCGGCCTTCCAGCAGAATACAATCGTCAAGGGCTGTATGAACGGCCTGCGGCCCACGGTGGTGGGGATGATTGGAGCCTCTCTGCTGAGTGTGGCCGCAGCTGCCTTCCCAGTGGGGGGAGGCGTGGGCCAGTGGGTGGTGGCTGGGGTGCTGCTGGCGGCCATTCTGGCAGCCCACTGGAAAAAGGTCCACCCCATTTTGCTCATTGTCTGCGCGGCGGCCGTAGGTGTGGCCGCCGGGTACGCAGGGCTGCTGCCAGGGGTGTGACAGAAGAAGATGCCGCTGTGTGACACAGCGGCATCTTCTTGGCTTATCGGGAAAAGGGCAGCAGGGGCGTGACCGGCCCTGCGCAGGTGAAAGAGAGCTGGTGCATGGCACGGGTGGAGGCCACATACAGCAGGTTTCGGTCAAAGTCCGTGTGGTAGGTTTCCTGGTTGGCCAGGGGGACCAGCACTTGGTCAAACTCCAGGCCTTTGGACATTTGAATGGAGAGCACCAGAGCGCCTCCCTGGAAGGAGCTGCTCTCCGGGGTGACCAGGTGCACAGAGGCGCCCCGCTCCTGGAGACGGTCGAAAAGTGCCTTGGCCTGGCCGTTGGTGCGGGTGATGATTCCCATGGCGTTGTATTTGCTCTGCTGAAAGGTCTCCACTTGCCGCAGGATTTCCACAAGTTCCTCCTCCTCTGTGGAAAAAGCGTGCAGATCTGGGGCGGGGCCGTGACGTTCCACCGCCTGGAAATCTGTCTCAGTGACAATCTGTTTGGCGAAGTGGATGATCTCCCAGGTGGAGCGGTAGCTTTTCTCCAAGCGCATCAGGGTGGAACCCTCATAGAACTGGTGCAGGTCTTCCAGCGTACAGAGCCGGTTGGGATTCACCGCCTGGCTGAAGTCCCCCAAAATGGTTTTCGGGCAGGGGAAGAGCTTGTTGAGCACGGCGTACTGAATGGGGGTGTAGTCCTGCATTTCGTCAATCACCAAGTGCTTGATCAAATGGCTGGTCTCCAGGCCGGTAAAGGCCCCCTGGAGATAGAGGTAGGGATACACATCGTTCCACTCCAGCACCCCTTTTTGGTAGGGCTTGTACAGCTTGGCCCGCTCTTTTCCCAGCTGGCGGAAAAAGGCCCGGTAGGCGGAGAGGGTGGTCTTCATGGTGAGCATCTTCCGCAGGGCCTGGAAGATCTGGTTCCGGTGAGGCGGGCGCTCCTCCCGGAGAAATTCGTTTTCTAAGCGGGAGTGGATGTCGTCGGCCACCATTTCCAGGCGTTTCATCAGGGGGAAGCGTTTGTACACGTCCACCCGCCCTTGGATCCACTCCGCGGGCACGGACCACTCCTTGTACTGGTAGTCCCGGGGCTGGAAGGCCAGCTGGGGCAGGCGCTGTATAAAGTCGTCCAGCAGGTGCACAAACTCCACCGTGGACTTAAAGCGGGCCCGTTCCTCCCAGGCGGGGTCCTTTTCCTCCAGAGGGTCCCGGTCCCCCACGAAGTCCACGCCCTTCTCCAGCTGCACCAGGGCCAGATCTTCCAGGCTGGCCTCGAAAATGGGCTCTTCGCCCAATTCTGGCAGCACCCCGGCAATGTAGTCCCCAAATACCTTGTTGGGGGAGATGATGGTGATGTTCTGGGCTTTGATGGTGTTCCGGTAGCGGTAGAGCAAAAAGGCCACCCGGTGCAGGGCGATGCTGGTTTTGCCGGAGCCTGCCACCCCCTGGATGATCATGGTGTGGGCCTTCTCGTCCCGGATGATGCGGTTCTGCTCTTTTTGGATGGTGGAGATAATGGACTTCATCTTTTCGTCGGAGGTGTGGGCCAGCTCCTGCTGGAGGATGTCGTCCTGAATGTTTTGAGAGCTGTCGAAGGCGTATTCCATCTGCCCGTTTACAATTTTAAACTGGCGCTTGAGGCGCAGCTCTCCGTCGGTGCGGCCCTGGGGGGCGTCGTAGTGGGCGGGGCCCAGTTCAAAGTCGTAAAACATGCTGGCCACGGGGGAGCGCCAGTCGATCACATAGAGCTGCCGCTGGTAGCGGAAAGCGTACAGGCCTATGTAATAGGGAGCGGCCTCCGCTTCCCCTTGGGGAGCGAAGTCGATGCGGGCGAAATAGGGAGAGGACTTTGTCTTTTGCAGCCTGTCCCGGTAGAGCACGGCGGAGGCTCCCTGGGAATCGATCTGCCCCAGCAGCATCTGGCTTTGGAACATGTCCCGGGTGTTGTCCTCCCCCCGGCGGTCCGCCATATACTGCTGCGCCTCCCGGTACTCCTCGTCCATCTTCTCCACAGAGCGCTGTGCCTCTTTCAGTTCCTCATCGATCATGCCCAGCAGGGAGTGAAGATGGGCTATTTCCTCCGGGGGAATGGCCTGCTGGGATGTTTGTTCCTGTTCCATAGGGAAACCTCCTTTTCTCACGGGTTTGGAATGGGGTGGGACACGGCGCTTCTTGCAGGCTGCCAAGACCTGGTGCAGGGGAACGGTTCCCACGGGGTAAGTTGCAAGAGAAAGTATACCAGAAATTCGAAAAAAGACTAGACTTATTTTTTGGGTTGTGGTATGTTATATACTAGATGTGCCTAAAATTTGAAATAGATTTAACTTGACAAAAAGAGAAATCTCTTGAAGAAAAAGGAGAAACAGTTTTCCGGCCGTCGCTGGAAGGGGTGTCGGCTGTTTTTTGGGAGAGCGGCGGCAGGCCGCTTTTTTCTTTCTCCTTCCCGTGTTTGAAAGGGGGATCTGCGGTGGGAAGCGTGCAGACGATTGTCCGAAAAGTGCTGCGCAACAGTCTGTGGCAGGTGCTGTCCCTGCTGCCCAAAGACGCCAACAAGGCAGTGTGCCAGAGTTTTTACGGCCGGGGCTATTCCGACAGCCCCAAAGCCATTGCAGAAGAGCTGCGGGCCCGGGGGTGGAAAGTGTACTGGACCGTGAAAGGAGAGGCGGAGGCAGCCTCTCTGCCGCCGGGAGTCACGCCGCTGGCGGTGGAAAGCCCTCGGGCCATTTATCACCTGTGCACCGCAGGAGTTTGGGTGGACAACTGCCGCAAGTGGGCGTACACCCAAAAGCGGGGGAACACCTGTTACGTGCAAACCTGGCACGGGTTCCCGCTAAAACGCATTGAAGGGGACGCGGCGGACGCCCTGCCCCCGGACTATTTGCGGGCTGCCCAAAAGGATTCCCGCATGGGAGATCTGTTTTTATCCAACAGCCGGTTTTTGACGGAGATTTACCGCCGGGGCTTTTGGTACGGGGGCGAAGTGTTGGAACAGGGGTTCCCCCGCAACGACCTGCTGGCCCAGCTCCATCCGGAGCTGAGGGAGAAAGTGCGCCGGGCCTTGGGCCTGCCCCCCGAAAAAAGGCTGCTGCTGTATGCCCCCACCTTCCGCAAGGACAAGGGCCTGGCCGCCTACGACATGGACTACGCCCGGTGCGTCCGGGCGCTGGAACAGCGCTTTGGAGGGGAGTGGCTGCTTTTGGCCAAGCTCCATCCAAACATCGCGGAGAAAGCTGCCCAGATGAACCTGGACCCCCAGGTGGTGCGCAACGCTTCCGATTACCCGGACATTCAAGAGCTGTACCTGGCTTGCGACGCTTTGATCACCGACTACTCCTCGGTGATGTTTGACTATATGGTCACCGGCAAGCCCTGCTTTTTGTACGTGAACGACTTGGCCGCCTACAAAAGCGACCGGAATTTTTACTACGACATCGACAAGCTGCCCTTTGCACGGGCGGAGAACAACGACCAGCTGGAGGCGGCGCTGTTGGAATTTGATCCCCAGGAGCAGGCCCGGCGCACCGAAGCGTTCTGCCGGGAGTTTGGCCTGGTGGAAAGCGGAACCGCTGCCGTCCAAACCGTGGACTATTTGGAACAGCGCAGAAAGAAAGGATGAGAGACCGATGAAACGAGTGATCACCTACGGCACCTTTGACCTGCTCCACTATGGGCATATCAATTTGCTGCGGCGTGCCAAGCAATATGGGGACTATTTGATTGTGGGCCTTTCCACCGACGAGTTCAATTGGAACGAAAAGCGGAAGAAATGCTACTTTTCCTATGAAAAGAGAAAGCAGCTGCTGGAAGCCATTCGGTATGTGGACCTGGTGATCCCGGAGGAAAACTGGGAGCAGAA
>CAJFEW010000038.1 GCA_904374805.1 uncultured Neglectibacter sp. | reverse complement strand
AACGCGCATAAAAAATCCTCTCCCTTTGCCCTCTTTTTGGACATTTGGGAGAGGGTTTGTGTGTTTTGCGAAAGCGAACGGTCAAATCCTTGTTAAAAAAGCACAGTACTGGGGCGTTTTCCTCTGTTTTTTGGAAGTGTCCCAAGGGCGCCGGAACCTTTTGGCACCCTTGCATTCCTGGGCTTTTACAGCACAAACATGTAGAGGCCGTGCGTGCGGCGCCTCATTTTCCGCGCAAAAAAAGAGAGCCCCCACGGCTCTCCTTTCCTGATTTGCCTGCCATAGGCCAACAGGGGCAGCTCTTAATCCCGCTCTTCCCGCATACTGGCAAAACAGGCATCGCAGTAAACCAGCCGGTCCTCCCGGGGCTGAAAGGGCACCCGCGCCTCTTTCCCGCAGGCGGCGCATACGGCGGTGTACAATTGCTTGGGAGCGGTTCCCTTGCGAGCTTGCCGGCATTCCCGGCAGCGCTGGGGCTCATGGGCAAATCCCTTTTCCGCATAAAACTCCTGCTCTCCCGCTGTAAACACAAACTCCCGGCCGCATTCCTTGCAGACCAGCGTCTTATCCTGATACATGGCTATCTCACCTTTCCGCATTACAGTGCTTTGATCTTTTTCCGGGCCCGGTGCAGGGCATTGTCGTAGGTCCGAGGGGACAGGCTCAGCCGCTGGGCAGCCTCCTGCCGGGGAACGCCGTTTAGATACAGCCCCAGAGCTCTGCGCTCCAAAGGGGACAGAGAGCGCTCCAGCTCTTTCCAGAACGATTGAAAATTTTCCCGCAGTTCCAAGAAAACCTGGGGTTCCTCCCCAGCGGCGGAACTTCGCAGCTCTTCCAAGGGAACAGACTCATTCAACACACGGTTGCCGTTGTTCCCGTGTCTGCGCACCGCGCTGGCCATCCGGTTGAACACGCACACCCCCGCGTAGGAAGAAAAAGAGGTGCCGGCATCCGGCTTGTACGTGATGGCGGCGGCGTACAGCCCCAAAAGGCCCTCCTGCCAAAGGTCCTCCTTCTCTGGGGCGCCCGCCCCTTCAAAACGCCGCGCCTTGCCCCGGATCAATCCCAGATAGCGCGCGCTCAGCTCGGCAAAGGCGTCTCCCTGCCCCTGCCGCACAAGCTGCGCCAAACCGGCGTCGGTGTATTCTTGATACGTCTCGGGCATACTGCACTTCACCACCCTATTCTCGCTTTTATCATATCCTAAAGGGAAAAGTTAGTCAAGGAAATGTTTTCCTGCAAGGGAAAGAGACAGAATGGACCTTGTGCCGCAAGAAAAAATGCCGTATAATGGGAGAAAGGGCAATTTCGCCAATTTACGAAAAAGGAAGGCGAAAAAAATGGTTGCAAAAACATACAGCATGGGTCTGTACGGCATGGAGGCCTTTCCCGTGGAAGTAGAGGCCGATCTTTCTAAAGGGCTGCCCGCTTTTGAATTGGTGGGCCTGCCTGACGCCGCTGTAAAGGAATCCCGAGACCGGGTGCGCGCAGCCTTGAAAAACTGTGGCTTTGAATTTCCTGTCAGCCGCATCACCATGAACCTGGCTCCCGCCGATAAGAAAAAGGAGGGTCCCATTTACGACCTGCCCTTGCTGATCTCCTTGCTGAAGGCGTCCCATCAGCTGGAATGCCACACAGATGACGCCGTCTTTCTGGGGGAGTTGTCCCTGTCCGGAGAGCTGCGCCCTATACGAGGCGTGCTGCCCATGGCGGACAAGGCGAAAGAAGCAGGGTTTCAACGGCTGTATGTGCCTGCAGAAAATGCGGGAGAGGGGGCGGTCATCCAGGGCCTGCAGGTGTACCCCATCCGAGATGTGCCCCAACTGGTGGCCCACCTGCGGGAACAACTGGTCCTCTCCCCTGCTGTGCCTCACTACCAGGAGACAGAGTCTTCGGATCTGTTGGACTTTGCCGACGTGAAAGGACAGCCCGACGCCAAGCGCGCCCTGGAGATCGCCGCCAGCGGGGGACACAACGTGCTGCTCATCGGTCCCCCTGGCTCCGGCAAGAGCATGCTGGCCAAACGGCTGCCCACCATCCTGCCGGAAATGACCTTTGCAGAATCTTTGGAGACCACCAAGATTCACTCCATTCGGGGGAAACTGCCTCCCGGAGTCTCCTTAATTCGCAGCCGCCCCTTCCGAGCTCCTCATCACACCATTTCCACAGCTGGCCTGGCTGGGGGCGGGTCCTCGCCCCAGCCGGGGGAAATCTCCCTGGCCCACAACGGCGTGCTGTTCCTGGACGAACTGCCGGAGTTTTCCCGGGCGTCTATGGAAGTGCTGCGGCAGCCTTTGGAGGACAAGCGGGTGACCATCTCCCGTGTGGGAGGTTCCACCTCCTATCCCTGCCGGTTTACCTTGGTGGCTGCCATGAACCCCTGTCCCTGCGGGTATTTCGGCCATCCAACCCATCCGTGCCTGTGCTCTCCCCAGGCAGTGGACCGGTATCTGGGAAAGGTCTCCGGCCCGCTCCTGGACCGGATTGACCTGCACATTGAAGTGCCCGCCGTGCCTTTCGAAGAACTGGCCTCTTCCCGGCAGGAGGAGACCTCGCAGGAAATCCGCCAGCGGGTAAACGCTGCCCGGCAGCGGCAGCAGGAACGGTTCCAGGGGACGCCCTATACCTGCAATGCGGACATTCCCGCCGCACGGCTGCAGGAACTGTGTCCCACCACGGACGGCGCTTTACGGCTGCTGCAACGGGCTTTCGACAGCTTTGGCTTTTCCGCACGAACGTACGACCGGGTGCTGAAAGTGGCCCGCACCATTGCCGACTTGGACGGAAGCGAGCAGATTCACACCTCTCACGTAGCGGAGGCCGTGCAATACCGCACCCTGGACCGAAAATACTGGCTGAACAAATGAACCCCACACCGCCCCCATCAAAACCACCAGTTTACGAGCGGTTTTCTCAAGCCCCAGAGGGGACAGTACTTGCCGGGAGAACTATGGACGCATCGCTTGCTCCGCACCTGGTAAACCCGTTCTCTCCGTTTTCCCCTCCATTTCTGTAAATGGGACGCGTGGAAACCTCCGGGTCCCCCTTTGCAGCATGCGTGCCTTCCCCTCTCTTTTTCCCTCCACGCATTTTCCCCATGGATTTTGCCAAGGCTTTTTACTTACCTCTGGTGGAACCAGAGAATTCTACCGCCTAAAGGCAGCAAAACCGACGTCCCGCAAAAAGGCTGCAAAGCCTGCAGGACGCCGGTTTTCACTCTATACAGGGGCAATCTTTCCGCCGCTGCTTTGGCTGTGGCTCAGTGGCGGTAATCGTACTGAGCGGCATTGCTGGGGAAGATAAACCCGTAATTGTTATAGCGGTACTCACTGCTGCCAGGGTTTGCCTCTTCGTAATCTGCAAAGAAGAAGAGCTTGCACTCCGCCAGACGGCGCCAAACCAGGCCCGGATACACCACGCCGCCGGCGCTGTTCCACTGGAGGAAATTGTTGGCCAGGACGGTGGAGTCGGTCCAAGCCAGGTCCAGGGTATAGCTGCCGGAAAGCTGCACGTACCCCGCCGGAATCCAGCCCACCTGACCGTTGGAAAGGCTCACATGGTACCAGACCTCCTGCTGGGTTTCCGAACGGTGGCGCTCGTAGCCGAACACGGTCACCGCGCTGCCCTGGCTCAGGTTGGTCACCACCTGGCTGGTTACACTGGTGCCGGCATATACGGAAGCGTCGCTCACATTCAGCGTTCCGGTGACCTGGTTGCTGGAGGAAATACCTGTGGGATTCACCCCGTTGAGCAGGGCGCGGCAGAACCCGTAATTGGTGGTTAGAGTACCTGTACCGCAGTTGAACACAAAGCTGGTCAAAGCGTCAAACTGCGCCTGGTTCATGCGAATGCCGTTGTTGGACCGGAACCGCTCCACCGCAGGGGAGTAGGTCTCGTTGGCGATTTCCACCAGCTGGGCAAACAGTTCGGAGGGCGTCAAGTTGTTGTAGAAGGCGGTGTTCACCGGCACGACGTAGCCGTACCCCACCGTGGGATTGCCGGAAACCAGCACATCGTCGGCGATTTCCGGGACGCCTCCCTCGTAATTGGCAATGAGTTCCAATCCCCTGGTGCTGACCCGGCGGCTCTCGTTGGTAGTTTCTGTGGAATAAATGCTGCCGGAGATCACCAGCACGGAAAATTCGTAATACTCCGTAGACCAATCCCCGGAGGAATTTCGAGAGTAGGCTCGGATGGTGTATTCCCCGGGGGCGCTGAACGACACCTGCCTGGTGAACACCCGCACGGTGTTGGTGGGCAGGCCATAGCTGGAAACCCGGGATTCCGGCGTATAGGAAGTGGTTTCATAGGCGCCGCTGGCAGGGCCATCCACAATGGAAAACCGAACCGCTGCACGGCTGGTGTCGGTCACAGCTGTCAGGGTGAAATTGGAGTTCACGGTGACAATATTGTCTGCGTATGCAAAACGCACCGGTTGGGCCGCAGTAACCGTCACCTTACAGGTGGCGGTGGCTCCCGCCCCATCGGTAAAGGTGATAGTGGCAGTGCCTGGGCTGACACCGTAGAGCATGGCGCCTTGGCTGTTTCCCCCGTAACTGACGGAATAGCCGGTGGAAACCACGCTGGAATTGCTGCTCTGCCAGCGCATGGAGGAAATATTGGACTCCACCGAGCCGTCCAGGCGAACGCTTTGATACTGCCGAATGGTCAAGCTGGTGGCGCTCAAGGTGGCCCCGCTGGCCGGTTCCCCGCTGTTTTGGTACACCTCTACGAACTCCCCGCTCACAAAGCCGGTGACACCCCCATTGGTGCGCACCCCCAGCCAACCGTTGGACTCTACGCTGGTGACGGTGAGCAAGGCCCCTGTTGCCAAGGTGGTGACAATGTTGTAGGTGGTTTCCGGACCGGACCGCAAGTTTAAGCCGCTGGTGGCGGTGACACGCACGGTCTGGCCCACTTCAAAGTCGCCGGGGTCGGGATCAGGATCGGGGTCCGGGTCGGGATCCGGCGTCTCTGAGCTGTCAATCTCCACATACTGGCTGCTCATGTAGCCGGTAATGCCTCCGGCAGTGCGGATCTGCACCCAGCCGCCGGAAGGCTGGGAGAGTACGGTGACTAGGTCGCCGCTATTTACCAAACCCAAAATCTGATAGTTGGTTCCCGGACCGGAACGAACCCGCACCAGGTTGCCGGTCACTCGGCCTGTGGTGCTGCCGGCCACCGGATCCGCCGCTTCTGCAATGTCTAAAAAGGCCCAATGAGTGGTGGGCACATCCACAAATTCCTGGGTGTACCGGTCCGAGGCATAGCCGTCTCCCTTGCGGTCTAAGGCTATGTTCAGAATCTTCGGAACTTGGCAGCGCAAAATATTGTCATTGGGCCGGAAGGTGCCGTCTCCATACCCGTCAATCCACCCCTTGGCCACGGCGGAGCCGATGGCCTGATACGCCCAGTGGCCTGTATCCACATCGGTAAAGGGCACATCGCCGGTGGAAAGGGGAAAACACCGGGACAAGGCCTGGACAAATTCCGCCCGGGTCACCGGCTTCGAGGGCTTGAAGCTGCCGTCTGCATACCCGTCGAGAATGCCCGCATTGGCCAGGGAGTTCACCGCTGTGTAAAACCAGTCGCCGGAGGACACGTCGTTGAAGTTGCTCTGGGACACCGGAGGCTTTTCCGCCAGCAGATTGTAGAGCACCGTGGCCATCTCCGCCCGGGTCATGGCCCGCTCCGGATAGAAACGGGCGCCGCTTTCCCCGTGCATATAGGCGTCGTGTCCCCCTGTCACCAAAAGCGGATAAGAGGCAAAACTCTCCTCCTCTGTCTCTTGGAGAGGAGGCTCTTCCTCCTGGGGTTCTTCGCTGGAAGGCTCTTGGGAGGAAACCGTCTCTTCCCCTTGGCTCTCCAAGGAGGACTCCTCCGGTGGGTCCTCTTCCTGGGAAACGGAAGAGGGAGCAGAATCGGAAGACTCCGGGGCGCTCTCCGGCTGGGAGGATTCCTCCTGGGAGCTCTCCTCTGCCTGCACGGCACTTTCCGCCTCTGAAAGGGTGGGTTCTGACGCCCACGCGGCAGGCGCCGGCAGCAGTAAAAGCAACGCAAGCAGAAGCGCCGCTCCTCTGGCAGCAGCTTTTTTTCCTTTTGTAACCACAGGCAACCTCCTAAAAAGAAAAGGGAAATTTTCAAAAATACACAGCCTATTATAGCGAAAAAGTTACAAAATTGCAACCTTTTGCAAGAGATTTCTGGCCATTGGAAGAAAAACCCAAAAGAAAAAGCTGCGGCGTCTACGCCGCAGCTTTTGCAGACAACACGTTGTTCCGGACTCTCGCTTTTACAGATTCTCCACCAAAGCCTTGGTATCCCGAGCGATCACCAGCTCTTCGTTGGTGGGGATCACATAGACCTGGATGGGGGAATCGTCGGTGGAAATAAGGCCCTCTTTGCCCAAGACCATCTCCTGGTTGCGCTGCTCATCCAGCTTCACGCCCAGGAAGGAGAGATAGTCGCACACAGCCTTACGGTGGGCGGACTGGTTTTCTCCCACACCGGCGGTGAACACAATGGCGTCACAGCCACCCAGGGCCACCATGTAGCCGCCGATAAACTTGGAGATTTGATACTCCAGGATATCGTGGGCCAATTTGGCGCGTTCGTTGCCTTCGGCAGCAGCCTTGGTCACGTCCCGGTCGTCGCTGGAGACGCCGGAAATGCCCAGCAGGCCGGACTTCTTGTTCAAAATCTGGTCCATCTCCGAGGGGGTCAGATGCTCTTTCTCCATGATGAAGGTGACCACAGAGGGATCCAGCGTGCCGGTGCGGCTGCCCATCATAAAGCCGTCCAGGGGAGTGAGGCCCATGCTGGTGTCGATCACCTTGCCCCCGTCCACAGCCGTGATGGAAGAGCCGTTGCCCAGATGGCAGGTGATGAGTTTCAGGTTCTTGATGTCCTGCCCCATCAGGTCTGCGCACCGATGGCTCACATACCGGTGCGAGGTGCCGTGGAAGCCGTAACGGCGCACCGCGTATTTCTCGTAATATTCGTAGGGCACGTTGAACATGTAGGCCTTGGGGGGCATGGTGGCGTGGAAAGAGGTGTCAAACACCACCACTTCGGGAACCTGCTCCCCAAAGACCTCCCGGCAGGCGCGAATGCCCTGCACATGGGCCTTGTTGTGCAGAGGCGCCAGGGGAATGAGGCTCTCAATATCTTCAATGACCTTCTCGTCCACCAGCACGGACTCGTGGAAGATGGAGCCGCCCTGCACAATGCGGTGGCCCACAGCGGAAACCTCTTCCAAATCTTGAATGACGCCGTACTCCCCGTCGATGAGGGCGTTTTTCACCTGGGTGAAAGCGGCGGCGTGATCCAGCATATTCACGTTTTTCCGGAGCTCCCGGCCGTCCTCTGTCTTGTGGGTGAAGATGCCGCTGGGCATGCCGATGCGCTCGCAGTTGCCCTTGCACAGCATCTCCTCGTTGTCCATGTCGATGAGCTGGTATTTCAGAGAAGAGCTGCCCGCGTTGATGACCAGAATTTTCATGTTGCCGATCTTTCCTTTCCGAGTTGCCCCGCAGCCGGCGCAAAAAAGCGGCACACTGGTGCCGGAGCCGTCTGCGGCCATTTGTTTTTCCAAAGCCCCCTTGTGCCAAGCGGGCCCTTGCGGTAAACTATTGTACATAACACGCAGTACCATTTTAGAACATTTCCCGTACAAATTCAAGGAGTTTTCTAGGAAAATGCAGGAGAAAATGAAGATTTGCGCTGTAATCTGCGAACTGAATCCCCTCCACAGCGGCCACCAGGCCCTGTTCACCTACGCCAAGGAGGGCTTCCCAGGCTTGGTGTGCGTGCTCTCCGGGAATTTTGTCCAACGGGGAGAACCCGCCCTGTTGGACAAGTGGGCCCGGACCCGCCTGGCCCTGGAGAGCGGCGCGGACCTGGTGTTGGAGCTGCCCCTGCCCTGGGCCATGGCCGGCGCGGAACGCTTTGCCGCCGGGGGCGTGGCCTTGGCCCGGGCTTTGGGCTGTGTGGATACGCTGGTCTTTGGCAGCGAGGGGGCGGACATCCGGCCCTTGTGGCAGCTGGCGGAGGCGCTGCTCTCCCCCGGCTTCTCCCGGGCTTTGGGGCAAGTGGATTCCACGCTGCCCTTTGCCCAGCGGCGGCAGCGGGCCGCGGCTCTGCTGGTGGGCGAGGAGACCGCCGCCCTGCTGGAAAAGCCCAACTGCATTTTAGGGGTGGAGTACCTGAAAGCCATGCTGTCCCAGGGGGGCGGATTGGAAGCGGAAACTTTCCCCCGGATGGGAGCAGGCCACGACGTGCCTGATGAGCAGGGGCCCCTTCTCTCCGCCAGCCACGCCAGGGCGCTGCTTCGCCAGGGGGCAGATGTGACCGGACGGCTGCCCCAGGCCACCCTGTCCCTGTGGGAGGAACAGGGGGCTCAAGGAAAGTGCCCCGCCTCTCTGGAGCGACTGGAAGTGGCGGTGCTGTGCACATTGCGCTCCCTGTCCATAGAGGACTTTGCCCGGCTGCCGGATGTAAGCGAAGGCCTGGAAAACCGGCTCTATCGGGCAGCCCGGCAAGCAGGAAGCTTGGAGGAGTTCTACTCCTTGGTGAAGTCCAAGCGGTACTCCCACGCCCGGGTGCGGCGGCTGGCCCTCAGCGCCTTTCTGGGTCTAAACAAGGAGCAGCCGGCTCTCCCTCCCTATCTGCGGGTGCTGGGCATGACCCCCACCGGCCAGGAGATTCTAAAGAGGGCCAAGCCGGCCCTGCCCCTCGCCGCGCGCCCCGGAGACTTCCAAAAGCTGGGCGGAGAAGCCCTGGCCCTGTTTGAACAGGAGGCACGGGCGGACGACCTGTACGCCCTCTCCCTGCCCACCCCTGCCCCCTGCGGTCGGGACTACACCCAGGGGATACTTAAACTAAGATTTTGACGGAAAAGGAAGCGGGAGTATGAAGGAATCAAAGCGCTGGCAGGACATCCTCATCGGCGTGGGGATCTTGGCCGCGGCCACCTTTCTCATCGCCGGGACGTGCGGCCTGGTGTGCGCGATTTTTATGCTTCCCCTGGGCTTTCGCTACGAGAGCCTGTGGGATATCGTGGTGTTCTTTTTCTGGGGCAGTATCGTGGCCATCCCCGTGTCCCTGGCAGCGGCCGCCCTGCCCAAGGCCCTGTACTCCCTGGGGAAGCTGCCTCGGTGGGGCGCCCGGCTGCTGTACCTGGCGCTGGACTCCTTTGCCACGGCCCTGGGCCTGGCGGTGGTGGACCTGTTCCTGGAAAGCGTCTCCGCCACGGACGCCTCCCTGTGGGTGGCAGGTCTGCTGCTGGCCCTGCCAGAGATGAAAGAAATCGGCAGAAAAGCAGGGTAAAAGCATAAGACGGCACAAAGAGGACGGAGGCCTTTTACAGCCTGCGTCCTCTTTGCCATCCAGAAAAGGAATAGATAGACAGAACCTCCAGCGCGGGCCGCCAGGGGCTACCCTGTGCCTGGGGCCAGCGCCCTTCGGCGCTGTGCACGAAGAAAAAGTTCTTTGCCTGCTTTCTTTCAAGAAAGTAGGCGAAGCCCCTTGGGATAGTGATTTTTCAACCGGCCGCCGGAGGCCTTGCCAAAACCGGTGGGCACGCCGCCGGCACAGACAGCGGTGTAGCCCTTTCCCCCGCAGTCAATCTCCTCCCCCCGGAGAAAAGCCAGCAGATCTGGGGCGTCCCAAGGCAGGTCCAAGGTTTGGCGGCAATCCTCCTTGCGGGCGGCTTGGAAAACGGCGTGGGAGGGCTCCCAACGCTTGCCCTTTTGGCGGCACAGCTCCACCCCCGCCCGGAGCACTCCCAGGCCGGAGAGCTCCGGCAGATCTTGGGGCAGCAGCAGCACCCTGTCCCCGAACCGGGCGGCTTGTCCCGGCCAGGGGCAGGTAAACAGCTCCTCAAAGAGAGCTCGGATTTCCGGCTCCTCCCGGCGGGGGAGGTAGGCCGTAAACGTCCCCGCCTTGCAGGAGTTCTCCCCCACCCGTTGGAACTTGGCCACAAAATGGCCCTCGCCCCCATCCATGGGGAAGATGCGGCACACGGGCAAGCCGTCCAAGCCCGGACGGCCAAAGGGGAGGTACAGGGGAACCAGCTGGAATTCCGGGTGAGCATCCAGGAACCAGCGGACGTTGTCCTCGTTCTCCTCCCGGGAGAAGGTACAGGTGGAGTACACCAGCACGCCCCCCTCCCTCACCGCCAGGGAAGCGGAATCCAAAATGGCCCGCTGGCGCTGGGCGCAGGCGGCGGGACTCTCCGGAGACCACTGGGCGATGGCCTCCGGATCCCGGCGGAACATACCCTCCCCGGAACAGGGGGCGTCTACCAACACCCGGTCGAAGAAGCCCTGGAGGCACTCACACAGCCGCTGAGGGTGGCAGGAGGACACCACGGCATTGCGCACCCCCAGCCGCTCCCCATTGGAAAGCAGGATCTGGGCCCTGGATTTGACAATCTCATTGGCCCACAGCAGGCCCTTGCCCTCCAACAGCCCCGCAATCTGAGTGGACTTGCCCCCGGGGGCAGCGCACAGGTCCAGCACCTTTTCCCCGGGCTGGGGGTCCAGCACGGTGACAGCGGAACAGGCCGAGGGCTCCTGCACGTAGAACAGACCGGCGTGGTGGGCAGGCAGGCGGCCCACCTTTTCCTCCCCCGCCTCAAAGGTGAAGCTGAGATGGGAAAAGGGCGTGGGCTCCAGGGAAAAGGGCAGGCACCCCCGCAAGGCCTCCTCCCCGCACTTGAGGGGGTTGCGCCGCAGGCCGCGGCGGGGCGGCTGCTCCAGACAGGCCGCATAGGCTGTATATTCCTCCCCCAACAGCTGTTCCATGGCCTTTTGAAAGGCCGCTGGCAGTTCCATAAAATGCCTCCCTTTCCAAAATTTTCCCTGCATGGCCCCCGTTTTGCCGCACACACTAAGGGCGGAAAGGGGCGATACCGCTATGAATAACAAGCAAAAGCACAAGTCTTTTGAAAACCAGCAGGGCCAGAATCCCCAGAAACAGAACGCTGGCCAGAACAACGTCCGTCAGGAAATCCCGGATTACGGATCCAAGAGCCAGAACCAGAAACCTAAGATGGAAAACAAAATCTGACGGATTCACCTGACAACGGTGGGGATGGGGCTGCCACGACTGTGTGGCAGTCCCATCTTCTTTGTCTATTGCCCAGAGCCGCCGGCTTTGCTCCGAAGCTCCCGCAGCAACTCCTTCACCGGCTTGTCGTCGGAGTGCATGGGCCGGAAGCCCTCGCCGGTGATCTGGCCGGCCTCGCCCACAATGACAAAGGCGTTTTTGTCCTCCTCCCGGATGATGTTCTGCAGCTGATACACCTCAAACCGGCGCACCGCGCAGAGCATGGTCTCCCCAGGCTCTTTGGTGTAGCCCCCGTGGGAATCCAAATAGGTGACCGTGCGGTCCAGCTCTTCGATAATCCGATCCCCCATTTTCCGCACACAGGGGGACATGACGAAGAACAGTTTGCCGGTGCCCGCATCCATACCGTAGAGAATGGCGTCGATCAATTTGGTGGAGACAAAAATCACAATGCAGGCGTACATGGCGTTTTCCACACTGCCGTACACAAAGGCGGAAGCAGCCACCACAAGGCCGTCGATGGCCAGCATCAGCTTGCCCATGGACAGGTGAGGCAGCCGCCGGCCCAGCAGCCGGGCCACCAGGTCCGTGCCGCCAGTGGTGGCACCCCGGATGAAGATCAGGGAAAGGCCTACCCCTTCACAGACCCCTGCAAACAGCGCCACTAAAATAGAATCTCCCCGATAGGCGGGAATAAAGCGAGAGAACAGGTCGATCAGCAGAGAGGAGATCACAATGGCTCCCATGGTTTTTGCCACCAGTTTGTAGCCGATCTCCATCACCGCCCACAGCACAAGAGGCACGTTGATGAGAAAGGCCGCCAGGCCTATGGGAGTGCCAAACACGTAGTTGAGCATGGTAGCCACACCGGTGACTCCCCCCGCCGCAATGTTGTTAGGTGCTGTAAAGGCATTTACGTTTACAGCATAAATCGCCGATCCTGCTACCATGCATAAAAGATCCAAGAAAAAACCACGGGCTCTTTTCTTCACCGTGTTTCACCGCCTTTCCTTTCCGGCGCCCTCTGAGCGAGGGCCAATCTTCCCCCGTCCCAGGGCGCTTTTTTCGCTGCTCAAGAAGTCTCGGAGGATGTTTCCATCACCTGGACGAACAGCTCCCGCAGCCGGGGCAGTTCCCCTGCCAGATAGAGGTAACCAAACAGGGCCTCCAATCCGGTGGCGCCGTGATAGTCCGCCACCGGGGCGTTTTTGGGCACATGTCCCACATGGGCGTTGCGGCCGCGCAGGGCCACTTCCCGCTCCTCTGCCGTGAGGCCTTCCCACAGGCGGTCTAGGGCCCGGGCCTGGAATTGACAGCGCACCAGTTCCACCTTGCGGCTGTTCAGCTTGCGCACGGGACAGTTGCCCTGGGAGATCAGGTACTCCCGCACCAGCAGCTCGTAGACGCCGTCCCCCACAAAGGCCAGGGGCAGAGGGCTCAGGCCCTTGGGGGAAATCTCCTTTTGGTAAAGTGTATCCAACTGCAGCGCCCCTTACTCTACAAAGTCAAATTCCAGGTCGTACAGGTCCACGGTGTCCCCTTCTTGGCAGCCGGCCTCCCGGAGAGCGTCGATGACACCGGTCTCCATGAGCACCCGCTGGAAATACTGCAGGGACTCGTTGTCGTCGAAATTGACGGAACGCAGAATCTTCAGCAGCCAGGGCGCCTTGACAAAATAGACCCCATCCTGGTTCTGAATATCCACCTGGCCCCGCTGCAGTTCCTCCACCGGCTGCAGCACAGGCGCCTCCGCCTCATACCGGCGGATGGGCGGCAGCTTGGAGAGCTCCTCCAGCACCTTGTTCAGCAGAGGGTCCACTCCCTCCCGAATGGGGGCCATCAGGGGGAAAAAGGTATAGCCCTGTTCCTCCACAAAGGCCTGGAAGTCCGCGATCTGCTCCTCTGTGGCCAGGTCACACTTATTCCCCGCCACCAACATGGGGCGTCGGGCCAGCTCCGGATTGAACTTTTCCAACTCCTGGTTGATGATGGCAAAATCTTCCTTGGGGTCCCGGCCCTCGCTGCCTGCCACGTCCACCACATGAAGCAACAGCCGGCAGCGTTCCACATGGCGCAGGAACTGGTGCCCCAGGCCCACACCCTCCCAGGCGCCTTCAATCAGGCCGGGAATATCCGCCATAACAAAGGACTTGCCCTGGGGCATGGTGACCACCCCCAGCACCGGGGTCAAGGTGGTGAAGTGGTAATTGGCAATGTTGGGCTTGGCCTCGCTGACCACGGAGATCAAGGTGGACTTGCCCACATTGGGGAAGCCCACCAGGCCCACGTCCGCCAGCAGCTTTAATTCCAGCTGGACTTCCAGTTCCTCCCCGGGTGTGCCTGGCTTGGCAAACCGGGGCACCTGGCGGGTGGGGGTGGCAAAGTGGCTGTTACCCCAGCCGCCCTTGCCGCCCTTGGCGATCACCTGGGGCTCGTCCCCGGACATGTCGGCCAGCAGGCGGCCTGTTTCCGCGTCCTTAATGAGCGTGCCCCGGGGGACATAAATGGTCAAATCGGGGGCGCTTTTGCCAAAGCATCGTTTGCCCCGGCCGTTCTCCCCTCGCTGGGCGGTGTACTTGCGCTTGTAGCGAAAGTCCGCCAGGGTGGAGAGGTTGTCGTCCACCTGAAACACAACGCTGCCGCCCCGGCCGCCGTCCCCACCGTCGGGGCCGCCGGCTGCCACATACTTTTCCCGGTGGAAGGAGACGGCGCCGTCCCCGCCGTCGCCGGCTTTGATTTTGATTTTCGCGGTATCGATAAACATGGGATCGCCCCTTTCTGCTTCAAGAAAAAGGCTTCTTCCGGCAGTGCCTGAAGAAGCCCTTGCATGCTTGTTTTGCGGTCTTGCTTACTCGGCGTACACGCTGACCTTCTTGCGGTCGGCGCCCATGCGCTCGAACTTCACCTTGCCGTCCACCAGGGCGAACAGGGTGTCGTCGGAGCCCCGGCCCACGTTGGTGCCGGGATGGATTTTGGTGCCGCGCTGCTTCACCAGAATGTTGCCTGCCAGCACAAACTGCCCGTCGGCGCGCTTGACGCCCAGGCGCTTGGACTCGGAATCACGGCCGTTCTTGGTGGAGCCCATACCTTTTTTATGAGCGAAAAGCTGGATGTTAATTTTCAGCATGACGATCGTCTTCCTTTCTTTCAAACTGTGGGAGTTCAGATTTCCAAATAGCCCACCTGGACACACTGGGGATACTGCTCCTCCAGAGCGGTCAGGTGCAGCTTCAACCCTTGCAGAAAATCCCTGCACAAGGGCTCGTCCTTGGGTTCCGTCCGAAAAAACATCTCGCCCTCTTCCACACGCAGGGACAAAGGGGTGATATGACGGATTTCCGTCAAGGTGTTCACCGTCAGATACGCCGCCGAGGACACGGCTGCGCAGACGATATCCTCCCCTTCCGGCCCAAAGCCCGCGTGGCCTTCCATGCGGAAGCCCAACAGGCCGCCTTGCGGGGGGGTGAGAAAATCAACACGGATCATACCTTAGGCGTTGACAGCCTCGATCTGCACCTTGGTATAGGGCTGACGATGGCCCATTTTCCGCTTGGAATTCTTCTTGGGCTTGTAGGTGAACACAGTGATCTTCTTGGCCTTGCCGGTCTTCAGAACCTTAGCGGTGACCTGAGCGCCTTCCACATAGGGAGCGCCCACCTTGGTCTCCTCGCCGAAAACGGCCACCACGGGGAACTCCACCGTGTCGTTGTCCGCCGCGTTCAGCTTCTCCACATAGATGACGTCGCCGGCCTGGACCTTGTACTGCTTCCCGCCGGTCTCAATGACTGCAAACATGTCTTTTCCTGCCTTTTCCATAGTCTCGCTACTGCTGGGCGGAGCCGGCCTTTCGGCGCACAGCTCACTTCCAAATGGGCATACCACACCCCTAGCCTGCAATAAGCGGCTTATACAGTGTACCATACGGGCCGGTGCAAAGTCAAGGGAAAATTAGGATTTTGTCTCCTTTTTCACCGTGAGCAGCACACGGGCCCCCTCGCCGTCGGGAGTTTTCACAGCTTGGATCACCTGCTGCCTGCGCACCACCGCCAGCGCCAGGGAAAGAGCTACCTGCACCAACGTGACAACAGCCAGCAGCAGCTTACCCCCTTGCCCCCGGCGGGGCCTCCGCCTGGCATACCCTCTGCCTGCGCCGGCACAGCCTTGGCTGCCCGGAGGAATGTTCCACGGTTTCTTCATAGGCTCCTCCTCTCAGTGGGAAAGCTGCCCCGGCAGGACCTTTTTCTCCTTGGCCGGAAACTGCCGGTCAAAGGCCTCCACCTCTTCCGGGGAGACGTTATAGCAGGGCGGGTCTTCGTACCAGCCCGGCGTGGAGGGCATGTCCGCCGGATGCAGCACCTTCAGCTGGAACACGGGGGCCTCTTCCCGGCCGAAGGCCCTGTGATAGATTCCGTGCCGGCTGGCGGGAACAAACCCAAACCGGCTGTAGTAGGCCGGGTTGCCGGTGATGACCACCCCGGGCCAGCCCAGCTCTTGGGCCCGCTCCAAGGTAAAGCGGATGAGGGCAGAACCATAGCCCTTTCCCTGCTCCTCCGGCAGCACCCCTACGGGGCCGAAGAGAAGCAGCTCCTGCTCCCCGCCCTTATCCGGCCGGTAGATGCCTTTGGCGTAGGCGATCTGTGCCACCAGGCGGCCCTGGTCCTCCACCACGTAGGAGAGGGACCGGACAAAACAGGGATCTTGCCGCAGCCTGTGGAGAATGTAGTGCTCGCAGCAACCCGGCGCGTACACATTCCAAAAGGCCTCCCGCACCAGGTGTTCCACCTCTCGGTAGTCTTCCGGTCTTTCCAAGCGAATGTTCATAACAACCTCACTTCTTGTACTCCTGCTCGCAGTAGATGCAGCGATAGCGGTGGCTCTGCTCGTCGCAGAGGGTGAAGATCTGGTCCACATGCTCCACAGAGGTGATGCACCGGGGATTTTTGCAGGATACCACATTCACCAGCTTTTGGGGCAGAGGGGACTTCTTTTTGCTTTGCAGCTTTCCGTTTACAATGGTGCACACGGTGGCGTTGTCGTCCATAAAGCCCAGCACATCCAAGTCGATATTCATGACGCCCTCGATCTTGATGATGTCCTTCCTGCCGTACTTTTCGCTTTTTGCATTTTTGATAATGGCCACACAGGTGTCCAGCTTGTCCAGCTCCAAGAGCTCATAGATGCGCATGGCCCGCCCCGCCGTAATGTGGTCGATGACAATGCCGTTTTCAATGCTGTCGATGTTGAGCATAGGTTCCCCCTCCTTTATTCCTGATCCAGCACCCCGGGGGCCAAGCCCAGCAGGGTGAGAATGAGCGCCATGCGAACAAACACGCCTCCCCGCGCCTGTTCAAAGTACAGGGCCCGGGGATCTTCGTCTACCTCGGAGGCAATCTCATTGACCCGAGGCAGAGGGTGGAGCACCGCCAAATCCGGCTTGCCCAGGTTCAGCTTCTCCTGAGTCAAAATGTATGAGTCCTTCAAACGGACGTAGTCCTCCTCGTTGAAGAACCGCTCCCGCTGGACACGGGTCATGTAGAGGATATCCAGCTGGGGCAGTACCTCTTCCATGGTGCGCACCTCCTGCCAGGGATGCCCGGAGGGAATGACCACTTCTTTCAGGATGTAGCTGGGCACCCGCAGCTCCTCCGGGGAGATGAAGACAAAGCGTATGTCCTCATAGCGCACCAGAGATTTGATCAGGGAGTGAACCGTGCGGCCAAACTTCAAGTCGCCGCACAGGCCGATGGTCACCCCGCTGATCCTCCCCCGCCGGCGGCGGATGGTGAACAGGTCCGTCAGGGTTTGGGTGGGATGCTGATGGCCGCCGTCCCCGGCGTTGATCACCGGGATCTGGGCGTAGCGGGCCGCCACATAGGGGCCGCCCTCCTTGGGGTGGCGCATGGCGGCAATGTCCGCGTAGCCGGAGATCATCCGGATGGTGTCCGCCACGCTCTCCCCCTTTTTGGCGGAGCTGCTGTCTCCTGAGGAGAATCCCAGCACCTTGCCTCCCAGGCGCATCATGGCGGACTCAAAGCTGAGGCGGGTGCGGGTGCTGGGCTCATAAAACAGGGTGGCCAGAATTTTCCCATCGCACAGGTGGGCAAACTCCTCCGGCCGGGCGAGGATCTCCTCCGCCAGGGAGAGCAGCCGGTCGGTCTCCTCCCGGGTAAAATCCATAGGGTCAATCAGGTGTCGCATACCATTTCCTCTCTTTGCGTCAGTGTACTTGCCTTTAGTATAGCCCACCTTGAAGGACTTCCGCAAGGGGGGCAGAGAAAAAGGGCGTTGCACCGTGGCAACAGCCCTCTCCTTCGACTTATTCCTCTTCTTCCTCTTCGGGGGCGTCCCAGTTGTGCCACACGTTCTGCACGTCGTCGTTATCCTCCAAGAGGTCCAGCATTTTCTGCATCTTCACAATGGTGTCCTCGTCGGTGATGGTGGTGTAGGTATCGGGAACCATCTCCACCTCGGCGGAAACAAAGGCATAGCCCTTCTTTTCCAGATCTTCCCGAACGCCGCTGAAGTCCGCAGGCTCTGTGGAAATTTCAAACACGTCCTCGTCCGCTGCAAAGTCGGAGGCACCGGCCTCTAAGGCGTCGGTCATAACGGTGTCCTCGTCCAGACCTTCCCGCTCGATGACAATGACGCCCTTCTTGTTGAACATGAAGGACACGCAGCCGGTGGTGCCCAGGTTGCCGCCGAACTTGTCGAAAGCGTGGCGCACATCGGCGGCTGCCACGCCACTGGGGCCATACCCTTCGTAGGTGACGTTTTCGTAGTTGTCGTTATTGCCTTCGCCGGCAGCCTTCTTGATGATCCGGTCGATGTTGTCGTTGGGGACGTTGGCCGCCTTGGCTTTGGCGATGGCGTCCCGCAGGCGGGAGTTGGCCGCCGGATCGGCGCTGCCGCCCTCTTTTACGGCCACAGCCAGCTCACGGCCGATCTTGGTAAAGACCTTGGCCTTGGCGCCGTCGGCTTTTTCTTTTTTCCGTTTGATATTATTCCATTTCGAATGTCCTGACATAATTCAACCGCCTTACTCAGTCTAGTATTCTTCGACACATCATATCACATTTTCCCCAGGATTTCAAGAGCGATCCCCCTTGCCTGCTCCTGAGCCTGGTTGCGGCCCTCCTCTCCCCGGTCGGTGCCGTCCCACAGGGCGCAGGCGGAGAGGGTGGTGTGCATCACGGAGAAGGCCCGCTCCAGCTGGTGGGTGCACACCTTCACAGCGAAGCTGTCCTGGGAGCCCATGGTGAGCAGCAGCACAGCCTCCCGATGCTTTTGGATGGGGGGCTTCCTCCCCAGGGAGAACCGGGCCTCAAAATAGCGCTGGGTCCGATCCAGCCAGGCCTTCACCGGGGCCGGGAAGGAGAAGTTGTACACCGGGCTTGCCACCACCAGCAGGTCACAGGCCCGCAGGGACCGGTCCAGGGCGTCCAGATCCGGAAAGGCGCAGCGCTCCTCCTGGGCGCAAACCTTGCAGCCGGTGCAGGGATGGGGCTGGAGCCGGTACAGGTCTACCTGCTCCATCTCCCACTGCGCAGACCTGCGGAACTCCTCCAAAAATGCCTCCAGCAGCTGGGCGGTACACCCCCGGCTGTGGGGAGAGCCAAAGAGCACCAAGGCCTTTTTCTTTTGGGACACGGGAAAACCTCCTTCCAGAGACAGCAGGGCGAAAACAGCCCGACACCGTCAGGCATGGGAAAGTCCGTAGCAGGACAGACTTGTACAAGCGCGGCCCGCGGCTTACCCCAGCACTCCCAGGTGCTCCAGCAGGATCTTCAAGCCCATCAAAATCAGGATGATGCCCCCTGCCAGCTCCGCTTTGCTCTTATACTTGGCCCCAAACAAGCTGCCTGCCTTGACGCCCACCATGGACAGGGCAAAGGTGATCACACCGATAAAGCTCACCGCCGCGCCGATGTTCACGTTCAAAAAGGCAAAGCTCACCCCCACAGCCAAAGCGTCAATGCTGGTGGCGATGGCCATGGGCAGCATGGCTTTCACCGAGAGAGAGGCGTCGGGACATTCCTCCTCTTTGGAAAGGGCCTCCCGAATCATGTTGCCCCCAATGATGGCCAGCAGGCCAAAGGCGATCCAGTGGTCGATAAAGGTGATCTGCTCCCGGAACTGGGCTCCTACAAAGTAGCCGAGCAAGGGCATCAGCGCCTGAAAGCCGCCGAACCACAGGCCCACCAGGGCCATCTGCCCCACGTTCACCTTCCGCAGGGCCAGACCCTTACACACCGCCACGGCAAAGGCGTCCATCGAGAGCCCCACCGCCACCAAAAACAGTTCCAACAATCCCATAGCTTCTACCTCCAAGTCTTTCGGGCGTTCCGCGCATGAAAAAAGACTCGCGGAAAACACCCCTTTTAAAAAGGAATCAGGCGTTTTCCATGAGTCTCGTTTTTTCAGGCAATACCAGGCCCCAGCCAATGTGTTGACATTGCCGCCGCAGGCTGAACAAGCCCGCCGCAAACTACTCCCCCAGGAAAGAGACCTCACGCAGTGCGTGAGATTCTGTGGGTTTGATTATAGCCCATAAAAAGGCGGTAAGTCAAGGCAAACCTACTCTTTTCGGGGAGAGGGGATGTGTCTCTGCTTGGGTGCCTTTGCGTCTGGACCTCGTCGGGCGGGGTTTCAAAGCATGGTGCCACCTCGCCCGGGCAGCGCCCTACCACCCTACGGGTGCATACGGGCGCTGCCCTGCACTTTTTCTCCGGCTTTGCCGGGGTAAGACCTTGGGGCTCCGCCCCAAACCCCGCCACCTTTGAAAAGGTGGACGAAACTTTTACTTGTCTCACCCCCAACTTAAGCGCGGGCCGCTTGCCATCCGCTCCCCGCAAACCCCGGCGCCTTTAAGCGCCGTGCGTGACTTGAGTGCCCAGGCACTGGACGGACTACAGTTTCCAGATGTCCCGGTTGTACTCCGCCACGGAGCGGTCCGAGGAGAAATACCCGGCCTTGGCGATATTCACCAGCATTTTCTTAGCCCAGGCCTCTCGGTCCTCAAACGCGGAGAGCGCGCGCTCCTTCACCTGGATGTAGTCTTTCACATCCAGCAGAGCCATGAACCAATCCTTGCGGGACATGTCTTTGTACAGGCGGGCCAGATTCTCCGGGTCGCCCAGTCGCATCATGGTGGGGCTGATGATGAAGTCCACCAGCCCGCTGATCTCCTCATCCACGCCGTAGTAGTCCCCGGGGCGGTAGGCGGACCGGGCGTACAGATCCATCACATACTCGCTGGACCGGCCAAAGATATACACGTTGTCCTCTCCCACCAGGTCGTGAATCTCCACGTTGGCCCCGTCCATGGTGCCCAGAGTGACCGCCCCGTTGAGCATCATTTTCATGTTGCCGGTGCCGCTGGCTTCTTTGCTGGCCAGGGAAATCTGCTCGGACAAGTCGCAGGCGGGAATCAGCTTTTCCGCCCAGGTGATGTTGTAGTTCTCCACCATAAGCACTTTCAGCCAGGGGCTCACGTCGGGGTCGTGGTCGATCAAGTCCTGGAGACAGAGGATCAGGTGGATGATGTCCTTGGCGATGATATAGGCCGGAGCCGCCTTGGCCCCGAACACCAGCGTGATAGGCCGCTTCGGCTTGTTCCCCGCCTTGATCTGCTGGTACTTCCAGATGATATACAAAGCGTTCATCTGCTGCCGCTTGTACTCGTGCAGGCGCTTGATCTGGATGTCGAAAATGGAGTGGGTGTCGATCTCCACCCCGGCTTTCTCCTGCAGATAGGCGCACAGGGCCTTCTTATTCTGGTGCTTGATGTCCAGCAGGCGGCGCAGAGTGTCCGGATCGTCCTGGAATTGCAGCAGCTTTTCCAGCTGCCCCGCGTCCTTCTTCCAGCCGGGGCCGATCTTCTCGGTGATGAAGGCGGCCAGCTCTGGGTTGCAGTGCATGAGCCACCGGCGGAAAGTGACGCCGTTTGTCTTGTTGTTAAACTTCTCCGGATAGATCTGAGCGAACGCCTGGAGCTCGGACTGCTCTAGGATCTCCGTGTGGAGGCTGGCCACCCCGTTGACGGAGAAGCCGTAGTGAATGTCCATGTGCGCCATGTGCACCAAGTCGTTTTCGTCCAAAATGGCCACCTTGGGATCGGGATACTCTTCCTTGACCCGGCGGTCCAGTTCTTGGATGATGGGCACCAGCTGGGGCACCGCCTCCTCCAGGTAGTCCAGGGGCCACTTTTCCAGGGCTTCCGCCAAGATGGTATGGTTGGTGTAGGCGCAGGTTTTGGACACGGTGGCAATGGCCTCCTCCATAGACAGACCCCGGGCGGTGAGCAGCCGGATCAGCTCGGGAATAACCATAGAGGGGTGGGTGTCGTTGATCTGAATGACGGCGTGCTCATGCAGAGAGGTGAGGGGCCACCCCTTCTCCTCCACCTCTTGCAGAATGAGCTGGGCAGCGCAGCTGACCATGAAGTACTGCTGGTACACCCGCAGCAGCCGGCCAGCCCGGTCGCTGTCGTCGGGGTAGAGGAACAGGGTCAGGTTGTGCTGGATATCCGTCTTGTCAAAGTCGATGCCCTCTTTCACCAGGTCCTCGTCCACGGTGGCCAGGTCGAACAGGTGCAGCTTGTTCACCCC
Source organism: uncultured Neglectibacter sp. (assembly GCA_904374805.1). Taxonomy (GTDB): domain Bacteria; phylum Bacillota; class Clostridia; order Oscillospirales; family Acutalibacteraceae; genus Acutalibacter; species Acutalibacter pullicola. The sequence continues at coordinate 9,019 of CAJFEW010000038.1, read as the reverse complement.
GTTTTCGTAGCCGGAGACGTACAGGTCATACAGCACGCCCTCCACATCCCCCTGGGGGAAGGGCACGGTGAACCGGGTGCCCGTCTCCTGCAGCCAGCCTTGAGGGGAAAGCCAGGCGTCGGGGCGCTCCACCTGCTTGTGGTCTTCAAAATACTGGTGGAACAGGCCAAAGTGGTACAGCAGGCCCACCCCATCCCCAGGCAGGCCCAGGGTGGCGGCGGAGTCCAAATAACAGGCGGCCAGGCGACCCAAGCCCCCGTTGCCCAGGGAGGGCTCGTTTTCCACCTCTTCCACGGCGGAAAGGTCCTTGCCCGCCTCGGCCAGGGCCTCCTTCACCTCGTCGTAAATCCCCAGGTTGATCAGGTTGTTGGAGAGCAGCTTGCCCACCAGAAATTCTGCGGAAATGTAGTACAGCTTCTTCTCCCCCTGGATGCGGGGAGCGGCGGCCAGCTTCTCCTGGGTCAGCTCCAACAGAGCCAGGTAGATCTCTTTGTTGTCTGCAGCCAGCAGGCCCTTGGAAAACCGCAGGCCCACCTTCTGTTCCAATTGGTCACGCATGCGCATTGCCTTTTCCTCCTGTCTTCCGGGCCCGGCCGTAAATAGTCGTCAGCCTGGCCATCTTCTTTGCGAGCTTTTTCGTGGCCGCATCCTTGGGACACCGCCAGCGCCAGTTGAGTCCTCCCAACGTGGAGGGAATGTTCATCCGGGCCTGGGATCCCAAGTCCAGATAGTCTTGGAAAGGCACAATGGCCAACTCCGCCACACTGCCCAACGCCGCCCGAATGAAGGCCCACGTGCCGTCCCGGGCGTCCTCCAGGCCCAGATAGTCCAGCGCCAGCTGCAAATCTGCAGGCGCAGCCGTGTCCCACCAGCCTCGGGTGGTGTCGTTGTCGTGGGTACCTGTGTACACCACACAATGGGTGGGCAGGTTGTGGGGCAGGTAGTCGCTCTCCTCCCCGGCGCTGAAGGCAAATTGCAGCACCTTCATGCCTGGATAGCCGCTGTTGCGGAGCAATTTGTGCACAGCCGGGGTCAACAGGCCCAAGTCCTCTGCAAGAATGGGGGCATTTTCCAGGGTGGCGTTGATCTTCTTGATAAAGTCCATCCCCGGCCCGGGGCGCCACCGGCCGTTGCGGGCGGTCTCCTCTCCGTAGGGAATGGCGTAGTAGCTTTCCAGCCCTCGGAAGTGGTCGATGCGCAGCACATCGTACATGGACAAATTGGCCCGAATGCGGGCCATCCACCAGGCGTAGCCATCCTCCTTCATCACATCCCAGCGGTACAGCGGGTTGCCCCACAGCTGGCCATCCTCGGAAAAGGCGTCTGGGGGACAACCGGACACTTCGGTGGGCACGTTGTCCTCGTCCAGCTGGAACAGCTGGGGCTGAGCCCATACATCCGCGCTGTCCATCGCCACATAGATGGGGGCGTCTCCGATGATTTTGATCCCCTTGCTGTTGGCGTAGGCCTTCAGCTCTCCCCACTGCTGGAAAAACAGATACTGGGTGAAGACGTGGTAGTCCACGTCCTCCTGGCAGCGTTCCTTCCACCGGGCCAAAACGGCCGGATCCCGCAGGCGCAGCCCCTCCTCCCACTGGGTCCAGGGACGGCCGCCCATTTTCTCCTTGAGAGCCATGAACAGGGCGTAGTCTTCCACCCAAGCTTTGTTCTGCCGGCGGAATTTCTGCAGGGCCTTCTGGTCCTCAAAGCGGGAAAATGCTTTGCGCAGCAGTTTCTCCCGGCCCGCCCGCACCCGGTCGTAATCCACGGTGGAGGGGTCGGAGCCCCAGTCCGTGCGCTTGCAGCGCCCCTTTTTCAACAGCCCTTGGCGGCAGAGCAGCTCCAAGTCGATGTACAGAGGGCTGCCCGCAAAGGCGGAGTAGCTTTGATAGGGGCTGTCCCCAAAGCTGGTGGGCCCCAAAGGCAGCACCTGCCAATACCGCTGTTTGGCCCGGCTGAGAAAGTCCACCCACTCCCGGGCCGCCTGGCCAAAGGTCCCAATGCCGTATTTAGAGGGCAGGCTGCTCACCGGCAGCAGCACCCCTGCGGATCGGGTCAACCACGTTTTCCGTGCCATAGTAACGCTCCTTTCGGATGCCATGCCGCCGGACAGGCAACTGCCTCCGCCGGCAAAGGAATTCCCTTCCAATTTGTACTAGTATACCACCCTTACCCTGGAAACCGCAAGGAAAATTTAGAAAAAATTTCCAAAAACAATGCAGAACCGATTTATATTTTATCCATATTTCTTTAAGATACTGGGGTTTTCGGGAAGAAAGAGGGTTTTTCTCTTTTCCTGCGCGTGGTTTTCTGCTATACTGAAAAAAATGCTACGGTGAGAGAAGAGGATTGTGTGGCCACAAAACTGCAAATTTTGGAACGCTATTTTGGATATTCCTCCTTTCGGGCCGGCCAAGAAGAGGTGATCGACGCCTTGCTGGCCGGTCAGGACGCGGTGGGCATTATGCCCACCGGCGCAGGGAAATCCCTGTGCTTTCAGGTGCCGGCCCTGCTGCTGCCCGGCATTACGCTGGTGGTGTCTCCGTTGATTTCCCTGATGAAAGACCAAGTCACCGCTCTGGTGCAAAACGGCGTGCGGGGGGCCTACCTCAACAGCTCCCTCACCTGGGCCCAATATCAAAAAGCCCTGCGCAACGCCCGGGCCGGGGTGTATAAGATCATCTACGTGGCCCCAGAGCGTCTGCTGACCCCGGAATTTCTGGACTTTGCCCAGGAGGCCCCGGTGGATCTGGTGGTCATCGACGAGGCCCACTGTGTCTCCCAGTGGGGGCAGGACTTCCGGCCCAGCTATCTGGACATTCCGGAATTTGTAGACAAACTGCCTCGCCGGCCGGTGGTGGCCGCCTTCACCGCCACCGCCACGCCCCGGGTGCGACGGGACATTTTAAAGCTTCTGCAGCTGCGCCACCCCTTTGTAAATGTGACCAGCTTCGACCGGCCCAACCTGTACTGGGAAGTGCGCCGCCCCAAGGACAAGCTGGAGGAACTTTTCTCCCTGCTGGAAAGCCGCCGGGACAAGAGCGGCATTGTGTACTGCGCCACTCGGAAAGCCGTGGAAGAGGTGTGCCAAGCCCTGCAAGAGCGGGGCTTTTCGGCCACCCGGTACCACGCGGGCCTGGAGGATGGGGAGCGCCAGCGCAACCAGGAGGATTTCCTCTACGACCGGGCCACGGTGATGGTGGCCACCAACGCCTTTGGCATGGGCATTGACAAGTCCAACGTGAGCTTTGTGATCCACTACAACATGCCCAAAGATCTGGAGGGCTATTACCAGGAGGCAGGCCGGGCCGGCCGGGACGGGGAACCGGCGGAGTGCTTTCTCCTGTACGGCAGCCAAGACGTGGCCCTCAACCGGTTCCTGCTGGCCCACGGGGAGGAAAACCCCGATTTGGACGAACGCACCCGGGAAGAGCTGCTGCACCGGGCGGAAGAGCGCCTGCAGGCCATGACGGGCTACTGCCACACCACCGCCTGCCTGCGGGAGTACATTCTCCACTACTTTGGGGAACATGCCCCCACCCAGTGTGAAAACTGCCACAACTGCCTGGGACATTTTCTCGAGCAGGATGTGACCGGCCCTGCCCGGCAGATTGCCGCCTGTGTGGGACAGCTGCGAGACCGGTACGGGGTGAAAATGGTGCTGGACGTGGTGCGGGGCAGCAAGAGCGAAAAGGTCCTTCGTCAGGGCTTTGACCGGTACCCTGCCTATGGGGTTTTGGCCGCCTATCGGGAGGAAGAGCTGCGAGAGATTGTAAACGCCATGCTGCTGCAGGGGTATCTGGAGCAGAGCACAGGCGCCTATCCCACCCTGCAGCGGGGGGAACGGGCTTTTGACCTGCTGCGGGGAGAGGCCGAGGTGACCATGCGGGTTTCCGCCAAAAATGACGCCGCCCCCAAAGCGCGGAAGCGGCCCCAGGATTTGCCCAAGGGGGACCCGGCTCTCTTCGATCGGCTGCGCCAGGTGCGGGCCAAGTTGTCCGCCGCCCAAAACGTGCCGGTGTATGTGATCTTTTCCAACGCCACCTTGGAGGCTATGGCCGCCTACCAGCCCACCACGCCGGCACAGCTGCTGGAAGTGCCCGGCGTGGGCCAGGCCAAACTGCAAAAATACGGGAGAGAATTCCTGCAGGAAATCCAGTGCTGGCAAAAGGACCACGGGGAAAACCCAAACGAATCCCCCTCCCCCTCTGCAGAGGCCATAACGTCTCCGTGAGACGTTGTCCTATGGCCGACCGAGCCGACAGGCGAGACTGCTGCGTGTCCGTGGCACGCGTTCAGCAACAGACCGAACCGGCAGGTGAGAACATAGCGTCTCTGTGAGATGTGTCTCCCCTTCCGCTTTTGTCAGGGCTGTGCGCCTGGCGAGAAGCAGGGTTGGCCACAGCGCCTCAGGTTTTATTCCAGGGCGAGGGGGCCTCCCCTGACAAGCTCCACTTTTTCAAGGCACGCTCCCCCTCCTAGGAAGCCATTTGAACAGAGGCCACGGCCAGCATATCAAAAGGCCATCCAGGCTTTTAGCTTGGATGGCCTTTTTCTCTTTTAGCAAGAATTTGTTTTGTCGGGGAACAGGCGCTGAGATCCCTTGGGGAGGAAACCTCCCGCCGCCTGTTTTCCACCCTTGAAGACGAGTTTGGGGCAGCTTCCCATCCTTTTCCTGTTCTAGAACAGCGTCTCCGAAGAAACGCCGGAGCGGAAGCCTGCGGCAGCCGGTCTCCCTTGCCACAGGACCCCCCCAGGGTGTGGCATGTCTCGTCGCTTGGTCCTTACTGTACTTCCACAGTCCAGCCGAAGGTATCCTCCACTTTGCCGGTCTGCAGGCCGGTGACCGTGTCGTACAGCTTCTGGCTCACAGGGCCAATGCCGCCCCCGCCAATTTCCATGACCGTGTCTTCAAAACGCAGGGCGCCCACCGGAGAGATCACCGCCGCCGTGCCAGAGCCCCAGCACTCCTCCAAGGCGCCGGTCTTGGCGGCCTCCACCAACTCGTCCACGCTGATACGGCGCTCTTCCACATCCATGCCCCAATGCTTGCACAGGTCAATGCAAGAGGCGCGGGTGACGCCCGGCAGGATGGAGCCGTTGAGCATGGGTGTGACCACCTTGCCGTTGATCTTGAAGAAGATGTTCATGGCGCCCACTTCTTCAATGTACTTGCGCTCCACGCCGTCCAGCCACAGCACCTGAGAGTAGCCCTCGTCGTGAGCCTTCACCTGGGCCGCCAAGCTGGCCACATAGTTGCCGCCGGTCTTGGCCTCGCCAATGCCGCCCCGGACCGCACGGACGTAGTCGTCCTCGATCCAGATCTTCACCGGATCCAGGCCGCTCTCGTAGTAAGCGCCGGAGGGAGACAGGATGATGATAAACAGGTAGGTATCGGAAGGCCGCACCCCCAGGAAGGGGTCGGTGGCAATGACAAAGGGCCGAATGTACAGGCTGGTACCAGGCTGGGTGGGAATCCACTCCTTGTCCACAGACACCAACGTCTTCAGAGCGTTGAGAAAATCGTCCTCCGGAATTTCAGGAATGCACAGGCGGCGGTTGGAGTTGTTGGCCCGCTCAATATTTTTGTTGGGGCGGAACAGCAGCACGCGGCCGTCTTCCGTCTTATAAGCCTTCAAACCTTCGAACATCTCCTGACCATAGTGGAACACCATGGCGGAGGGCTCCAGAGAAATGGGCTGGTAAGGGACAATTTTGGGGTCGTGCCAGCCCTGTTCCTTGTTGTAGGGCATGACGTACATGTGATCGGTAAAAATCTTGCCGAAGCCCAGTTTGGACTGATCTGCGGGTTTCTGCTTGGGATTCTTTGTAAGTTCGATTTGAATTTCCTGCATGGCTAAACAACCTCTCTTTTGCACAGCGCCGTCCCTAAAAAGCAGCTTTGGGTCGATGCCGCTGAATTTTTTCGGTTTGGCATCTATTATAACACGAATGACAGATTTTGCAAGAACCAACCCCACTTTCCTGCAAAAAACACCCAGGCCTCGCTCTATCGCCCATAGGGCGCAGGAGAGCGCCGCCCTGTCTTTCCGCCTCCGGCCGCGCCGGGGCAAGGTGGTAAGCCGCTTCTCCCCGGCCGGTTGGGCCAAGCGCGAAACGGTCTCCACGGGAGCTCAGCGCCTGGCGCCCTTCAAAGCTTTTTACTCGCCTGAGGCGGGATCATGCCCTGCCGCTTTCACGAACGCAGCAAAAATCTTCCGGCTGTTTTCGTCGGAAAGGCGGGAAAATTCCGGGTGCCACTGCACCGCCAGGGCAAACCGGTGGCCCGGCAGGTAGACAGCCTCCACCATGCCGTCCGGGGCGGTGGCCGCCACCTGCAGGCCCCGGCCCAGGGTGCGAATGCCCTGGTGATGGTAGGAATTCACACCCATTTCTCTCACGCCCACCGCTTCAAATAGGGGCGTGCCCTCCCGGATGGAAACCGGGTGGGCCACCTTGTCATAGGGGGGCGTCTCGTGGTGTTCCACCGCACTGGGACACTGGGTGGGAATGTCCTGGTACAGGTCCCCGCCCAGCAGCACGTTAAACAGCTGGATGCCCCGGCAGATACCCAGCAGAGGTTTGCCGGTCTCCAAGACCAGGGGAAAAAGCTTTTCCTCCAGGCTGTCTCGCTGGGGGACGCGAGGCCCGCACAGGCCCTCGTCCTGCTGGCCGTAGAGCCGGGGCTCCAGGTCATGACCGCCGGGGAACAGGAAGCCGTCAAAGGTCTGGGCATAGCGCTCCAAGTCCTCCTCTTGGGTGGTGTAGGGCAAGAGCACCGGAATCGCGCCGGCATCTTGCAGGCCCTGCACATAGCCGGGCAGCATCCAATAGCTGTCCAGTTTTTCATCGTATAAAGACACAAGGGCAATCAAAGGCTTTTTTCCGCACATGGGAACCGCTCCTCTCCAGTGAAAATGGGGTACACTCTTTTCGCTTAGCATACCACAAAAGCATCCCCTCTTGCAATATGTCCCCCCGCCGGCTGCAAAAGTTCCCGTTGCCTTTTTCCAGGCGCTCCCGTATAATAAAGAAAAACTGTGAAAAGGATGTGTGCTTGTATGGCTCTGCTCCAATGCAATTTCTTTTCCCAATCCCTGATGCGCACGGTGCCCATTCAGGTCATTCTGCCCACGGACAAGTCTGCAGGACCAGGGAATCCTCCTCCCCAGGGGCCCTTTAAAACCCTCTACTTGCTCCACGGCATCTTTGGGGATGAGACCGACTGGGTCTGCGGCACCCGGGTGCAGGCTTGGGCCCAGGACCGGAATCTGGCCGTGGTCCTTCCGGCCGGGGAAAACAGTTTCTATGTGGACCACCCTGGCTCCAGCCGGAACTACGGCGCTTACATCGGCCGGGAACTGGTGGACTTCACCCGCCGCACCTTCCCCCTCTCCACCCGCCGGGAGGACACCTTCATCGGCGGCCTGTCCATGGGAGGCTTTGGAGCCATTGTCAACGGGCTGCAGCACCCGGAGACCTTTGGGGCGGTGTGCGCCCTTTCCTCTGCGCTGATTTTGGACTCCATGCGGGAGAACACCCAGTACACCGATTTCCTCATGACCAACAAGGGCTATTATGAATCCGTGTTTGGGGACCTTTCCCAAGTGCGGGGCGGCGTCAACGACTACGACGCCCTGGCGGAGAAGGTGGCCCAGGAATCTGTCAAACCCAAGTTCTACCTGGCTTGCGGCACAGAGGACGGGCTCATCACCGTGAACCGCCAGTTCCGAGATCACCTGCAAAAGCTGGGCTTCGACGTCACCTATGAGGAAGCCCCCGGCGTGCACGACTGGTACTTCTGGGACACGTACATTTTAAAGGCTTTAAACTGGCTCCCTCTGGAAGAGGCTCAGCAGGGCGTCAGCTCCGGACATGTGAACGTGTAAGGAGGTGTCCCCATGGCGCTGCTTCACTGGAACTTTGAAAGCCAATATTTGGGCAACAACACGGACCTTTCCATTATTCTGCCGGACAGGCCTCACACCGTGGACGCCGCAGATTTTTTCAGCTCCGGAAAGAAATATCCGGTGCTGTGGCTGCTCCACGGCACCTTTGGAGACCATACCGACTGGGTGCGCAAATCCAACATTGAACGGTACGCCTGCCAGCGAAACCTGGTGGTGGTCATGCCCAGCTGCCTAAACGCCAACTATTTGAACTGGCCGGGCTTTGGCACGGGGTACAACGCCTGGGACTATCTGTTCCAGGAACTGATGCCCCTGGTCTACCACTGGCTGCCGGTCTCCTCCCGCCGGGAGGACAACTTCATTGCCGGGCTCTCCATGGGCGGCCGAGGCGTCTTCCAATATGTGGCAGGGCATCCGGAAGCCTTTGCCGGGGCGGCGGTGCTCTCTTGCGCCCCCAACAACCTGCACAACCTGCGCCTGGATGAAAACGCCACCGGGGATCAGGCGGCCTTTGATCAGCGAACCCGCAACCTGATTCAAAACTTTGGCAACATGGAAGGGTATCTCCAGTCCCCGGCCAACGTGTGGGACAAGCTGCCCCAGCTCATACAAGAGGGAAACTTGCCCCGGCTCTACTTCTGCTGCGGCACGGAGGACTTCCTCTACCCCAGCCACACCGCCTTTAAGGCATACGCCCAGGAGATCGGCCTGCCCGCCACCTTTGAGGAGGAAGCGGGCTACACCCACGAGTGGGCCTTCTGGGATCTGTTCATCCAAAAAGCCCTGGACTTTTTCGAAATTTGAGAGTCTTCGAGTCAAGCCGGCCGTTTTTGCAGCTAAATCTGTCCCTCTTGCAAAGGGCAATGGCACCCAGCGTTTTGCTGGGTGCTTTTTTGTTGCACAGGCCTCTCTGCGTCCTATACAAAAGCGCAGCTAGATTTTTTGGCGCGCCCTCTTGACAAACCGTATCTAGTGTGTATATAGTATATATACAATATCTCGAACGCGTGGAGGTATTGCAGCTGCCCTGGGGGACGCCCTGGGGCAAGGGGCCCGGGCCCCGGGAAAGGAAGTGTTGGTTTGCACATTGTCATCAGCAACCAAAGTGG
>CAJFEW010000037.1 GCA_904374805.1 uncultured Neglectibacter sp. | reverse complement strand
CTTCGTTTTGTTTGGAAATACTTATCCCTTCAAAGACTCCACAATGGCGTCCTTCAAGGCGTCCAGCTGGGCCTTGCTGTCCTCTTTCAGGGAGGACTTGATGGTGACGGCGGGTTCCAAAATGTTCATGCCCTTCATGCCGTTCAGCTCGGCCCGCATCAGCTTGCCGCTGGCCGGGTTCCACGTGCCGTTTTCGATCAGGCCCACGGTGCGGTTTTGCACCAGCAGAGCCTTCATGTCGTGGAGCAGGTTGGCCATGGCGGGATACACGCCGTTGTTGTAGGTGGGGGCCGCCAGCACCACGTGGCTGCACCGGAAAATCTCCGCAATGAGGGTGGAGACGTGGGTGCTGGAAATGTCGTATACGGCGATGTTCTTTACGCCTGCCTCCGCCAGGCCGTTGGCCAGCAGGTTGGCGGCGTTTTCCGTGTTGCCGTACATGGAGGCGTAGAAAATGGCTACCGCCTTGTCTTCCGGCTCATAGCGGCTCCACAGGTCGTATTTATTCAGCAGGTAGCCCAGGTCGCTGCGCCACACCGGCCCGTGGAGGGGGCAGATGGTGGCAATGTCCAAACCGCCCAGCTTCTTCAAGGCTGCCTGTACCTGAGGGCCGTACTTGCCCACAATGTTGGCGTAATAGCGGCGGGCGTCGGAGAGCCAGTCCTTGTCAAAGTCCACTTCGTCGTTGAACAGGGCGCCGTCCACCGCACCGAAGGTGCCGAAAGCGTCGGCAGAGAACAGGATCTTTTCGCTCTCCTCGTAGGAGACCATGACTTCCGGCCAGTGGACCATGGGGGCGGTGTAGAACCGCAGGGTGTGCTGGCCCAGCTCCAGGGCGTCCCCTTCCTTCACCACCAGGGCGTGGCTGTCCACGTCAAAGTCGTAGAACTGGCGGATCATCTGGAAGGTTTTGGCGTTGCCCACAATCTTCAGATTGGGGTAGTAGGGCAGCAGCATTTCGATGGTGGCGCAGTGGTCGGGCTCCATGTGGTTGACAATCAGGTAATCCAAAGGCCGGTCGCCTAAAGTGGCCCGCACGTTCTGAATAAACTGCAGGGCGATGGAGGAATCCACCGTGTCCAGGAGAGCGGTCTTCTCATCTAAAATCACGTAGGAGTTGTAGGAGACGCCACGGGGAATGGGAAACAGGTTTTCAAACAGGGCCAGGCGGCGGTCACTGCCACCCACCCAAACAACGGCGTCGCTGACATGTCTTGTATACTCCATAAAGTTGCTCCTTTCCAAACCAATGCCCCGGCGTTTCTCAAGGGTTTTTAGTATGTCTCAAAAGAGGCTGTTTCATCAGGCCTTGTGAAAAAATCCCCTTCGCCGTCTTTTCCCCCGTTGGTTTGCTGTCCGGGAAGGATTCCCCCGTTTTCTCTGGCAGCTCCCCTGTGGGTGAAATGTCCGGCTTGTGGTCTCTGTTTACACAGGGCCTAGCCGCCGGGTTTTCTTTCGTCCTATTTTGTACGGTAAGGAGAGAGTACCACATTTTCTGGCAAATGGCAAGAGGTTGGCGCAGTTCCGGCTTTTTTCACAGATCTTCTTCAGAAATGAGGGAGAAGAGAGGCCAGATAGTCCCGGTCGGTGATGTGAATGTTGCCGTAGGAGACCTGCACGGCGCCTTTCTTTTTCCACTCTTGGAGCACCCGGTTGACCGTAACCCGGTTGAGCCCCAAAATCATTGCCAGGTCGTCCTGGGTATAGGGGATAGAGAAAGAGGTCACACCCCGGTCCCGGTCCGGGTGGGCGGTCTCCTCCAACAGCAGACTGGCGATTTTTTGGTACCGGTCATACAGGGTAGCCCGGCGCAGCTGGAGGGTTAAATGGTTGCAGGTGTTGGAGAGCATGCGCAGCAGCAGGAGAGTCAGTGCGGGAGACTCTCCCAAACGGGGAGCCAAGCGCTGGATGCGGCAGGCCAAAAGTTCCACCTCCGTCACCGCTTCCACAGAGACGGGACAGCCTCCGGAAGAGAGGAAAGAACTTTCCCCAAAGATCCGCCCGCGCTCGATGATTTCAAAGGTCAGTTCCCGCCCGTCGGTGGAAACCCAGTAGGCCCGCACCCGGCCGGACCGGATACAATATAGCTGGTCGGCCCGGTCCCCCTGCAGGTAGATGGTTTCCCCGGGGGCATAGCGCTTGCTTTGCCCCACCTCTTCCAAATAGGGGTACAGCTCCGGGGGAATTTTAACGTGGCTCATACAAAGTCCTCCTTTGGCGGCCGGAACCGGCGGAAAAGTTTTCCGAAATGTAAGATAGGCTACAGAGTTTCTCCGCCGGTTTTATTACACTAAAGGTCGTTTGAGGGAAAGCCCCCTCAGGCAGTACGTTGCTGTAAAGGAGAGAGCGTCCATGAAAACCGGCCATTCTTTAACACAGGGCAGCGTGGGTAAAGTGCTGCTGCGCTTTTCCCTGCCCTTTTTTCTGGCGAATCTGCTGCAGGCCCTGTACGGGGCTGTGGATTTGCTGGTGGTGGGGCTTTACTGCCCGGCGGAGAGTGTGGCTGCTGTTTCCACCGGTACCCAGGTGACCCAGATTATCACCAGCTTGCTTTCCGGCCTCACTTTGGGGGGCACGGTGCTGGTGGCCAAATACACCGGCCTGGGAGATACCCAGCGGGTGGAGCGCGCCATTGGCACCACCCTCACCGCCTTTGGGGTGTTTTCCCTGGTGCTGTCTGTGGTGTTGGGCGCCAGCGTGCCGGGAATTCTCCAGCTGCTGCAAACCCCTGCTGCCTCTGTGGAGGAGGCGTGGCAATATGTGTTTATCTGCTGCATGGGCACGTTTTTCCTGTGTGAGTACAACGCTCTCTCCGCCGTGCTGCGGGGCTATGGAGACTCTCTCACGCCGCTGTTTTTTGTGGCCGTTGCCTGTGTGTGCAATGTGGTGGGCGACCTGGTGCTGGTGGGCGTATTTCACCTGGGGCCGGCGGGCACTGCCTTTGCCACCGTCTTCTCCCAGGGTGTCAGCATGGTCTGTGCGGTGGTGTACTTAAATTCCCGGAACTTTCTCTTCCGGTTTTCCTGGAAAAACCTGCGGGTGGACCGGCGGCTGCTGAAGGAGCTGGTGATCTTGGGAGTGCCTGTATCCCTGCAGGAGTGCATGGTGCGCGTCTCCTTTTTATACCTGACCTCCATCACCAACAGCTTTGGGGTTTACGCCGCCTCCGCAGTGGGGATTGCCAGCAAGTACGACGTGTTTGCCATGCTGCCGGCCACGTCTGTGTCCAGCGCCCTCACCGCCCTTACCGCCCAGAACTTGGCGGCGGGCAGGGAAGAGCGGGCGGGCAAATTTCTGCGCTGGGGCACGGAGGCCGCCTTTGCCTGCTCCCTGGTCTTTTTCGCCTGGGCTCAGTTGGCGCCCCAAACCATGATCGGCCTGTTTTCTCAGGATCCCCAGGTGATTGCCCGTGGGGTGCCCTTTTTCCGGTCCTGCAGCTGGGATTATCTGGCGGTCTCCTTCCTGTTTTGCTACAATGGGTACTTAAACGGACGGGAGCGCACGCTGTTTACCATGGCAAACAGCTGTTCCGGCGCCCTGCTGATCCGTGTGCCGCTGCTGCTGCTTCTCTCCCACGGAGGAGTGCGCTCTTTGGCCCTCTACGGGCTGGTGTCTCCCTTTTCCTCTCTGGTGATGCTGCTGGTCATCTGGGTGTATCTGGTGCCCCTGCACCGGCTGCGTCCCCGGGCCCAGGGCAGGAACCTTTCACCCACCAACGGGTGAGTTGTCCCGGCCGTGTCCCAAGGGAATTTCCCATACCTTTGAGAAAAAATAAAGGGCTGTTGCCAAACGCAACAGCCCTTTTCTGCTTTTCACGGCCAAATCTGTTATTCCGCCAGCGCCCGGGTGAGCCAGGCTTCGGCAATGTCCAGGGCCAAATACAGGCCGTTTTTTTCGCTGGTTTTGACAATCTGCTTGCGGGTACGGATCTCCGGATCCGTGTACATCAGCTGCACGGTAACCTTATCGGCCACCTCCAGATCGCCCACTTTCTTTTTGGACTTGATGTCCATCTTGATCACGTATTTATCCTTCATGCTGCCGTAGTACAGGGTATCCCCGCAGCGCACCAAGGGCTTGCCCTTGTATGTGGGAAAGCTCTGCTTGTTCTGCTCGCTCAAAGAATCACCGCGCTTTCTAGAAATAAGATGGTAGGGATCACTCGCCCAGATAGGAACGCACCATGGCTTTCAAAAGCTCGTCGCGGTCAATCCGGCGGATCAGGCTCCGAGCATTGTTGTGGGTTGTGATATAGGTGGGGTCTTCGGAGAGAATGTATCCCACGATTTGGCTGATGGGGTTATAGCCCTTCTCCTTCAGCGCGTCGTAAACGGTGATCAAAATGCGCTTCATATCCGCTTCCCGCACCTCTTCCATGGAAAAGGTGATGGTGTTGTTGGAATCCATGTGGAACACCTCCGTATCAGTCCGAAAATTCCTACTCTCTATCATACAGGAAAAAACCGGTGATTGCAACCTTTTTTTGTGGGCAAAGGGGCGCTCCAAGGCGAAAAAACCGGGAAAAGTGGGGGACAATCCCCACCGAAAGGGGAAAACAGAGGAAAAACAGGGCCGTGAAAGTGCCGCTGCCCAGCTGACAGCTGTGCGCCCTTTGTCCGGAAGCAGTGCTGTCCTAGGATGCCCCGGGGATTTCCCGGGCATTCCCAATCCCATAGAAAAGGGGCTGCCGCAAAACGCAGCAGCCCCCAGGCCAGTCGGCTTTCCAGGGAATAGCAATCCCCTGGCACTGTGTCAAAACGGCCTCTTTTTCCGGTGAAGCGGCGGTGTGGGCCCCGGTCTTAGGAGCGCAGGGTCACGCCCAGAGGCGCCAGCTTCTGCAGGATGGAATCCACCCAGGGCTGCACCTCTTCTTTGGAAAGGGTCCGCTCCGGAGAGGAGAAGGCAAACCGCAGGGTGATGCTGGAAAAGCCCTTTTGCTGGAAGGAGTCAATGAGGGTGACGCCCGTCAAGGTGTCCTGGTCAAATTCCGCCCAGGCGGGGGCCAGCTGCCCGTAAGTGATCCCTTCCGGCAGCACCAGGGACAGGTCGATGTCAATGCCCGGGAACCGGGAGGGCTCCCGATAGGCGATGTCGGTGGCGGGGATAGCCGCGAAGGCGTCCATGTCCAGCTGGGCGCAGACGGCGGCGCCCTTCTTGTCCAACTTGGAAAGTACCGCCGGGTGCAGGGTGCACAGCCAGCCCAGCTCCTGGCCGTTGTAGCACACAACCGCCGTGTTGCGGGGATGCTGCCACTGGTGCTTGGGCGCTGCGTGGGCAAAGGTGAACTCCGCCCGCTTGATATTGCGGCCCAAGGCGGTGAGAATTTCCAGCAGTTCCAGATACAATTCCTTCTCGCTGCGGGTGCGGCTGTACAGGGCAATGCCCAGCTTCTTCCGCTCGTTGCACATGCCGTCCTCTTTCAGGCCCTCGCAGACCCGGCCGATTTCAAAGAGGCCAAAATCCGGGGCAAAGGACTTGTTCTCGTTGACAAAGGCCAAAAGGGTGGGGCCCATGTTGGTGCGCAAAGTCTCCAAATCCGGGCTTTGGGGAGAGAGCAGCTTTACGTTCTCCTCCACGGAAAGTCCCAGGTCTTTGCACTTTTTGGCGTCGAACCAGATGTAGGAGTGGACCTCGTGCAGGTGATAGCGCTCCACCAGCATGTCCTTGGCAAAGTTGTCGGCCTTGTTGCCGGCGCTGCGTTTTTCCGGCGCCAAAGCGCTGTGGGTGGTGGTGATCTGGAAATTGTCGTAGCCGTAGATGCGGGTGATTTCCTCGATGATGTCCGCTTTGATGGTCACGTCCTTGGTGGCCCGCCAGGAGGGCACTTCCACGTGGAACTCCTGACCGTCGTAGTCTGCGCCGAAGCCCAGGGCCCGCAGGGTCTGGAGAATCTGGTCGTTGCCGATTTCGATGCCCGTGTACCGGTCCACATAGGCTTTGTCAAAGCACAGGGAGATCTGGGGGTACCGGGTGCGGTATACGTCTGTCAGACGGGAGATCACCTGGGCGTCCGGATCGATGTCCAGCAGCAGCTTTAAAAAGCGGCCGATGGCGGTGGGGCACATCTCCGGATCCAAGGTTTTTTCGTACCGCATAGAAGCGTCGGTGCGCAGGCCCAGCCGGGTGGAGGATTTCCGCACGCTCACCGCGTCGAAGTTGGCGCTTTCCAGCAGCAGGCTGTCGGTGTCGTCCGCAATCTCCGAGTCCAGGCCGCCCATAATGCCGGCGATGGCCACAGGCTCCCCCTTGCAGCAGATCATCAAGGTGTTTTCGTCCACCTGGCGCTCCTGACCGTCCAAAGTGGTGAAGGAGAAGGGCTTGTCAAAGCGCTTGACCTCGATTTGGTCCACTTTGGCGCAGTCGAAGGCGTGCATGGGCTGGCCCATTTCCAACATCAGGTAGTTGGTCAGGTCGGCCAGCAGGTTGATGCCCCGGCTGCCGCAGTAGTACAGGCGAATGCGCATGTCCACAGGGCTGACCTTCTTCTGGATGTTGCGCACCTTCAGGCCGGTGTAGCGGAAGCACAGGTCGTCCTGCACATCGATCTGGATGGGAGGCAGGTTGTCGTACGCCTCCAGGGAGACGGTTTCCAGAGGCTTCAGCTCCCGGCCGGTGAGGGCGGCGAACTCCCGCGCAATGCCGTAGTGGCCCCACAGGTCGGGGCGGTTGGTCAGGGACTTGTTGTCCACCTCAAACACCGTGTCCCGGATGGCGTAGAGCTCCGTCATATCCACGCCGATGGGGGTGTCAGCAGGCAGCTCCATCAGACCGGAGTGGTCGTCGGAGATGCCCAGCTCCTTTTCGGAGCAGCACATGCCGTGGGACTCGAAGCCTGCGATGGTGGCGCAGGTGATCTCCTGGCCGGAGACCATGCCGCCTTCCTTGACGAAGGGGACAATGATGCCTTCCCGAGCATTGGGGGCGCCGCAGACTACATCGTAGATCTTGTTCCCTGCGTCCACTTTGAGCAGGTGCAGCTTTTTCGAGGTGGGATGGTTTTCCATGGAGAGGATCTTCCCGGCGACCACATCCCGCAGATCGTCGCCTTTGTGATAGATATCCTCCACCTCAGCGGTGGAGAGGGTGAAGCGGTGGATGAGGGCCTCCAGGTCCAGGCCGGACAGGTCCACAAAATCCCCGATCCAGTTCATTGAGATATACATGGCAATTCTTCCCCTTTCCTTATTCGTGCTTGAATTGGCTCAGGGCCTTCAAGTTGCCGCTGTTGAGATCCCGAATATCCTTGATGCCGTACTTCATCATGGCCAAACGGGTCAGCCCCAGGCCGAAGGCAAAGCCCGTGTACTCCTCCGGGTCGATGCCGCCCATTTTCAGCACGTTGGGATGGATCATGCCGCAGGGGCACAGCTCCAGCCAGCCGGAGTTTTTGCAGCTGGGGCAGCCCTCGCCCCCGCAGATCAAGCAGGAGATGTCCAGCTCGAAGCCGGGTTCCACAAAGGGGAAGAACCCGGGCCGCAGCCGCACGGTGATGTCCCGCTCAAACACTTCGGACAGCATGGTCTTCATAAAGTAGATCAAATTGGAGATGGAGATGTTTTTGTCGATCATCAAGCCCTCCATCTGGAAGAAGGTGTTCTCGTGGCAGGCGTCGGTGGCCTCGTTGCGGAAGCACCGGCCTGGGAACACTGCCCGCAGAGGTGCGCCGTACTTGTGCATAATGGCGTTCTGGGCGGCGGAGGTGTGGGTCTTCAGCAGCTGGCCGTTGGAGAGGTAGTAGGTGTCCTGCATATCCCGGGCGGGGTGATGCTTGGGGATGTTCACCGCCTCGAAGCACTCGTAGTCGGTGACGATCTCCTTGTAGTCCTCAATGGTAAAGCCCATGCTGGAGAAGATCTCCTCCAGCTGCCGCTGCACCAGAGTGATGGGGTGATAGGAGCCTTCGCTCTGGTCCACGGGCAGGGTCACGTCGTACTGCTCTGCAGCGGCGATTTGCGCCTCTTCCTCCGCCAGACGGATCTTTTCCGTCTGCTGGGCGATGCCCTCTTCCACCTGGCGCTTGAGCTGGTTGATCAGCTGGCCCATCTCTTTCTTTTGGTCGCCGGCCACCGTTTTCAAACCTTTCAGCAGTTCGGTGACGGAGCCCTTCTTTCCCAAGTAGGCCACCCGCAGCTTCTCTACGGTTTCACTGTTCCGGGCCGCCTGCAGGTCGCTTTCAAAGCGCTGGCGCAGGGCGTCGATCTGTTCTTTCATGTGTGCAAACCTTCCTTCCTTTGTGGAAATTAGGGGACAAAAAAACTTCGCCCCCAAACAGGGGCGAAGTGTCATTTCTTCGCGGTACCACCCAAATTCAGCAGGACAAGTTCCCCTCTCTTTCGGAAACCGGCCTGCCCTCGTTTCGGCCTGTAACGGAGCCTTTTCCCGTCGCCGCCTACTGCAGCCTGGTTTTCCCGGGCCGGTTCAGCGCCGCCGCTCGGAAAGGAACTTCCCTCTCTCCGCCTCGGAACAGCGCTTGCAGCCGGTGGCGCCGTCTCTCTGGCCGCGCGGCAGGGAGGTACTTTCTTTCTTCTGCGCGTTTCCCCCATGATACCACAAAATCGCCGGCGGCGCAAGGGGCAAAACCTTTTCCACCGTTTTCTAAGGGGCCTGTGGAAAATCCCCCTTAGCGGGCAATTTTTCCCTGGAGCAGGGGAGAGATCTTTTTGTAGAGCACAAAGGTGATGGCCACGTCGCACAGAGCTTTAAACAGGGTGAAGGGGCAGTTGAACCACAGCAGAGCCTGGGCCAGGTTCTGCACCGCCGGGTTGATGGCCTGGTACAGGCCCAAAATGGCCTCCAAGGGGTACATGGTGGCGGTGTAAAAGGGATAGGTGATCCAATAGTTGATGGGAAAGCTCAAAACCGCCATGACCACCGCCCCCAAAAGGGAGCCCCACAAAGCGCCCCAGCGGTCCTTGCGGTATTTGTACACCAGGCCCGCGGGTACCACGAAGGTCACCCCCAAAAGAAAGTTGCACAGCTCTCCCACGCCGGCGGTGGAGGACATGGTCAGGTTGATGAGGTTTTTCAGAAAGCACACCCCTACGCCGCTGGCCGGGCCCAGGGCGAAGGCGGCGATCAGGGCGGGCAGCTCGGAGAAATCCAGCTTCACAAAGCTGGGAATCACCGGCAGGCTGAAGCTGAGCATCATCAGCACTGTGGCCACGGCCCCTAAAATGGCGGTCATGGCCAGGGTGCGGGGGTTGATCCGCCTGCGGCTGGAAACTTTTTGAACGGCACTCTTTTGCATAAAAACCATCCCTTTCGGAAAATGTTGTTTGCAAAAGACCGAAGGGGTGGGGAAAAGGGCAGAAAAAAACCGGAACTGCACGCAGTTCCGGGACCCTTTTCGATGAAATGGAGAAAAATGGAGCGGCGCCCCGCCGTTCCCAATCTTCTATCATCCGGACTTTGCCTGGATACACCAGGCGTTCACCGTCGGTGCTGGAATTGCGCCAGCTCGGCGGAGAGGAGGCCTCTCCGTTCGCAGACTGTACTGCCGGTAAGGAATTGCACCTTGCCCCGAAGATCATTTGCTGGTATCATTTTAGTACAGGAAACAGTCCTTTGTCAAGTCGAGGGAGGAATCGGATATGAAGCTTTTTTGCCGGGACGAGATGCAGCGTTTGGAAATGGCGGCTGTGGCCGCCGGGGTGCCCCTTTCCCAACTGATGGAAAATGCCGGGCAGGCCGTGGCTCAAGAGGTGCTGGCCCGGTGCCGTCCTGTGCAGGGCAAGCGGGCGGTGCTTCTGTGCGGAAAGGGCAACAACGGGGGGGACGGCTTTGTCTGTGCCCGGGTGCTGCAGCAGAAGGGCCTGCAGTGCGTGGTGATCCTGGCCCAGGGCGCCCCTGGGACGGAGCTGGCTGCCGCAGCCTTTTCCGCTCTGCCGGAAGAGGTGGACGTAGTCGCCGGCGAGGCGTGGGAGGAGGCCCAGGCCCTGATGGACCAGGCGGACGTGTTGGTGGACTGCGTGTTTGGGTTCAGCTTTCGGGGGGAGATTTCCGGTGTACCCGCCCGGCTGCTGGGCTATGGGGGAGGGCTCTCCTGTTTGAAGATCTCTGCGGACCTGCCCAGCGGGGTGGAGTGCGACACAGGACGGGTGTGCGCCGGGGCGTTCCGGGCAGATGTGACCGTCACCTTCACAGGGAAAAAGCCTGCCAATGTGAGCTATCCTGCCAAGGAGTTCTGCGGAGAGACGGTGGTTCGTTCCGTAGGTGTGCCGGAAGCCCTTTCCGAGGGGGCGGAAACCCGGTTCTTCGAAACGGACCGGACGTTTCCCGCCTCTTGGCTGAATGCGCCGGACCCCCAGGCCAACAAGGGAGATCTGGGCAAGCTTCTGCTGGTGTGCGGCAGCTGGGGCATGGCGGGGGCCTGTGTGATGGCCGCCAAGGCTGCCCTGCGGTGCGGAGTGGGCCTGCTGCAGATTGTGGTGGAAGAGCGGCTGTATCCCCTGCTGGCCCAAGCCGTGCCGCAGGCGGTGTATGTGGTGTTGGATTGGGAGAAACGCCGGGAGGAAAGCCGGCGGGCCCTGCTGGACGCCTTGGAGCAGTGCACCGCCTGCGTGATGGGCTGCGGCTTGGGGGCCCTGCCCGAGCGGGTGTGCCCGGTGGTGTTTTCCCACTGCCGGCGGCCCTTGGTGGCGGACGCGGACGCGGTCAACTTCCTCAGCCGCCATCCGGAGTATCTGGAAAACGTGGAGATTCCCCTGGTGCTTACGCCCCATCCGGGGGAAATGGCCCGCCTGTGTGACGACACCATTCCGGAGATCCAGTCGGACCGCCTGGGGGCTGCCCAGCAAAAGGCCAAGGACACTGGGGCGGTGGTGGTGCTCAAGGGGGCTGCCACGGTGATTGCCGCCCCGGATGGGCGCTGCGCCGTGAACCCCACCGGAAATCCGGGGATGGCCAAGGGGGGCAGCGGCGATGTGCTGGCCGGCATGGCCGGGGCCTTCTTGGCCCAGGGGATTCCCGCCTTTGAGACGGGGGTGCTGGCGGCCTATCTCCACGGCTGGGCAGGGGATGTGTGCGCCCAAAGGTACACCCAGCGGGCCATGCTGCCCACGGACCTGCCCGAGGCTCTGCCCCAGGTGTTCCGGCAGCTGCTGTAAAAGGGTTCCACCCCACCCCCCTGTGGATGGGGTGCTTTTCGCCGTGCGTTTGCGATACCCAGCAGCTCTCTCCTGGAGCATCTGGATAGGAGAATGTCTTTCGTTGTGTGCCTGCAGCACGCAGCAGCTCTCTCCCGGAGCATGTGGATAGGAGGATATCTTTCGTTGTGTGCTTGCAGCACACAACAGCTCATTCTCGAAGCATGTGGATAGGAGGATATCTTTCGTTGTGTGCTTGCAACACACAACGGCTCATTCTCGGAGCATCTGGATATGAGGGATGCCGTCCTCTAAAAATTCCTGGGAGACTTGCCGGAAGCCAAACTTCGCATAGAAGCCCTTGGCGTAGGTTTGGGCTTCGATGCGGATGGGGCCGGCTCCCAGCCAGGCTTCCGCCGTCTGCAGACCCCGGTCCAGCAGCTGGGCCCCCAAGCCCTGGCCCCGGGCTCTGGTGACCACCCGGCCCAGGGAGGCCTCCGGGAAGGAGACGCCCGGCGGCAGGATGCGCAGGTAGGCCTGGATGCCCTGCTCGTCCCTCGCAAACAGGTGCAGGGCGGCTCTGTCTTTGCCGTCCAGCTCTGGATAGGGGCAGCGCTGCTCCACCACAAACACGTCCACCCGCAGCCGCAGAATTTCATAGAGCTCTTCCAGAGTGAGTTCTCCAAAGGCTTTTGCGTGCCATTCCATACCGTTTCCTCCTGCAGGGTATACATAGAATGGCCCTATTCTAGCATACAGGTGGGACAAATGCAAAAGCTGCCAGGGCATGGCTCTGCTTTCTAGGGCCCGGAGCTTTACAGAAGGGAGAAAAACTGCTACAATAAAACAATTGTCATTCGAAAACATGACAGATCTACTACTTTTTGGAATGTGGGGAATGGGTGTTACAATGTACCTGTATTTGTGGAACTTTTTTCTGTTTTCGTTTTTGGGATGGTGTGCCGAGGTGGTGTTTGCCGCCATTCGGGAAAAACGGTTTGTAAACCGCGGCTTTTTAAACGGGCCCTTCTGTCCCATTTACGGGTTGGGTGTGGTTCTGATCGACTTCCTGATGGCCCCCTTTGGCAGGAATTTCACGGCGCTTTTGGTGGCTTCCATGCTGCTGGGTTCCGCCTTGGAGTGGCTGGCCGGCTTTCTGCTGGAGAAACTCTTCCATCAAAAGTGGTGGGACTACTCCGACCAGCCCCACAATCTCAACGGCTACATCTGTTTGAAGTTCAGCGTCCTCTGGGCCTTTGCAGGGGCCTTTGTGGTGCGCTATCTTGTGCCGTTCAGCGAGCGCATGTTCTCGTGGATTCCCCGTCCCTTGGACTGGGTTTTGCTGGCGGTTTTGGGCGGCCTGCTGGTGGCGGATTTCCTGGTGACCGCCGTTGGCCTGGTGGGTTTGAACCGGAAGCTGCGGAATTTGGAGTATGTGACCAGCCGGCTGCGCATGGGCTCGGATAAGCTGGGAGAGGACCTCTCCAAGGGGGCTCTGCTTCTGCACGAGAAGCGGGGCGCTGTCAAGCAGGCTTTGGAAAAGGATTGGCAGCGGGAGGCAGCCCGTCTGAAGGTGAAGTACGAGGAAAACCTGCGGAAAAACAGGCTGCGCCGCCGGCTGTTTAAGGCCTTTCCAGATTTGCGGCTGCTCAAGTACAACGAGCAGCTGGAGGAACTGCGCCAGAATGTGGACGTGTTGCGCCGCCGCTCCTGGGAGGCGCTGCGCAAGCGCAACGAGGACGCCCGTGCTGCCTATGAGACACGTTTGGCCCCGGGGGAGGAGAAACCCTTTGCCTTTGGCCTGTGCTATTCCAAACTGTTTTGGATTTTTATGACCGGCAATGTGGTGGGGTTTGTGCTGGAAACCCTCTATGCGCTGGTGGTGACCCATGAGCTGCAGGTGCGGGTGGGGCTGGTGTTTGGTCCCTTTATTCCCGTGTATGGCCTGGGAGCAGTGGCCATCACGCTGCTGCTCTCCCGCATGTACAACCAAAAGGACAGCCTGATCTTCCTGGCCAGCATGGTGATTGGAGGGGCCTTTGAGTATGTGTGCAGCTTTGTGCAGCAGGCGGTGTTTGGCACTGTCTCCTGGGAGTACAGCGACTCGCCGCTGAACATCGGGGGCCGCACCAACTTGATGTATTCCTTTTTCTGGGGCATTTTGGGGCTGGTCTGGGTCAAAGACCTGTACCCGGCCCTGTCCCGGTTGATTCAGAAAATCCCCAAGAAAACCGGCCGCATCCTCACGGTGATTTTCACCATTCTCATGGCGGTGGATGTGCTTCTGTCTGCCGGAGCGGTATACCGCCGCAGCGAGCGTGTAAACGGTGTGCCCGCCGCCAATGTGGTGCAGGAGTTTTTCGACCAATGCTTCCCCGACTCCTATTTAGACTTTGTCTTTCCCCATATGGAATATGTGGGAAAACCGGAACTTCCCACCCCTCCGCCGATGGAGGAGAACCTGCCCTGACATAAGCAAGGAGAAACGGCTGCCGCTCTGGGGCCGTTTCTCCTTTTTGCTGGGGAGGGCTGCACCTGGTGTTTTTTAGGAAGGGGATATCCTCTCTCCTGTACAGGCCGGTATCCTTGCTCCTCTCTTTTGCATAGGGGCAAGGCATCTCTGGATCCGTTCCACGAAGGGAGAAACTGGGTTCACGGAGCCAGCGGCCTTGCTGCGAAAAATCAAAGCCATTCGTAACCGAGTGGTTGCTTAGATCCCTGGAAGGGGTACGGAGGGGCGGTCATGGCATCGCTTGTTCCGCGCTGGACCAAACAGGGAGTTCGGTTTTCCTATCCCTATCTGCAGAGGGGGAGCTTCTCACAGAAACTTCCCAGCCCTTTTGGGGGCGAGAAGTTTTGTTTAGCCTGAAGGCAGCAAGAAAGAAACCGCCCCGGCAAAAGCCGGGGCGGTTTGGTATGGGAAAATGTGTGTCACTTGTACGCGTTAGGACCGGATGGGAAAAACTGCTGGTTTACACCCGGAACATCAAATCGCCGTAGCTGGGATAGGGCCAGTACTCGGAGGAGACATTGACCTCCATCTGGTCTACCACAGCCCGCAGGGCCTCCATGTCGGCGATGATGGTGTCCTTGTAGTAGGTGGCCATGGTCAGGGCGTTGTGGCTCCGGGTCTTGCCGTCGGCCAGGTCTGTGTCCAGAGTTTCTACCTTGGCGTAGGTCTCGTCCAGCAGGCCGGACAAGGTGCGAATCAGAGAGGTCTCTGCTGTGCAGGGAAGCTCTGCGCACACAGCCCGCTTGGAGGCCACCGCTTCTGCCAGGCTGGCAATGTACCCGCTGACAGCAGGGAGAATGTCCCGGCGCACCATTTCGCTCATGGTCAGGGCTTCGATGTTCAGGGTCTTGGAGTACTCCTCAATAATGGTCTCATACCGGGCTTCCATCTCCGCCTCGGTGTAGATTTTATGGGAGGTAAACAGCTCCACATTTTTCTGATCCAGATAGCGGGGCAGAGCGTCTACCGTGGTGTGCAGGTTCAAAAGGCCCCGGCGCTTTGCCTCTTCGGTCCAGGCGTCGGAATAGCCGTCCCCGTTGAAGATAATTCGCTTGTGCTCCTGCATCACCTGGCGCACCAGAGTGCGCACATCCCGCTCCAGGTCGGTGGAGTGTTCCAATCGGTCTGCAAACTGCCGCAGCTCTTCGGCGGCAATGGTGTTGAGCATAATGTTGGGGCAGGAGATGGAAATGGCGGAGCCCAGCATGCGGAACTCAAACTTGTTGCCGGTGAAAGCGAAGGGAGAGGTCCGGTTCCGGTCGGTGGTGTCCATGTTCAAATCGGGCAGCACATGCACGCCGGTCTGCAGCTTTTTCTCCTGCACGCCCACATAGGGGGCGTCGTATTCGATGGATTCCAAAATGCCGGAAAGCTCATCGCCCAGGAACATGGAGACAATGGCGGGAGGGGCCTCGTTGGCGCCCAGACGGTGGTCGTTGCCGGCGCTTGCCACGGAGATCCGCAGCAGGTCCTGGTATTCATCCACGCCCTTGATGACGGCGGCCAAGAACAGCAGGAACTGGGTGTTTTTGGCCGGTTCCTTGCCGGGGTCCAGCAGGTTTTTCCCCGTGTCGGTGGAGAGGGACCAGTTGTTGTGCTTGCCGCTGCCGTTGACGCCGGCAAAGGGCTTTTCGTGCAGCAGGCACACCAGCCCGTGTTTGGCGGCCACGTTCTTCATGGTCTCCATGGTCAGCTGGTTGTGGTCGGTGGCCACGTTGGTGGTGGTGAAAATGGGAGCCAGCTCATGCTGGGCGGGGGCCACCTCGTTGTGCTTGGTCTTGGCCAAAATGCCCAGCTTCCACAGCTCCTCGTCCAGGTCCTTCATAAAGGCGGCCACCCGGGGCTTGATGGAGCCGAAGTAGTGGTCGTCCAACTCCTGGCCTTTGGGGGCTTTGGCGCCGAACAAGGTGCGGCCCGTAAAGCGCAGGTCCGGCCGCTGCTCGAAGAGTTCTTTGTCCACCAGGAAATACTCCTGCTCCGGGCCTACGGTGGTGATGACCCGCTTGGTTTTCTGGTCCCCAAACAGCCGCAGAATCCGTAAAGCCTGGGTGTTCAGGTCCTCCATAGAGCGGAGCAGAGGCGTCTTTTTGTCCAGCACTTCCCCGCTGTAGGAGCAAAACGCCGTGGGGATGTACAGGGAATCTCCCTTGACAAAGGCGTAGGAGGTGGGATCCCAGGCGGTATAGCCCCGGGCCTCAAAGGTGGCCCGCAGGCCGCCGGAGGGGAAAGAGGAGGCGTCCGGCTCGCCCTTGATCAGCTCTTTGCCGGAGAACTGCATAATCACCCGTCCGTCGGAGGTGGGGGAGATAAAGCTGTCGTGTTTTTCAGCGGTAATGCCGTTGAGCGGCTGGAACCAGTGGGTGTAATGGGTGGCGCCCTTTTCCACAGCCCAGTCCTTCATGGCGTTTGCCACGGCGTTTGCCACGTTTAAGTCCAGGTCCTTGCCCTCGTCGATGGTTTTCCGCAGGGATTTGTACACGTCCTTCGGCAGCCGCTCCTGCATAACGTCGTCGTTGAACACCCAGCTGCCAAACAGCTCTGGGATGCTTTTGCGGGTTTCCAAACAAGTTCCCATAAATACCACTCTTTCCATACAGATTGCAGCGTTTCTCCCTTTGAAACATGATTGGAGAATGGGCTTTAACACGAAAGGCGCTGAGGGAGTTCCCTTCAGCGCCTTTGCTGCTCTGGCCCCTATTTTATACCCCGGGTTTCGGTTTGTCAACGGTTTTTTTGCCCGGTTCTTCCTTTCTACAGGGTGAACAGAAGAGCGCGGCTCCCTGCGTCAGAATTTTATGGAAAATCCCGGGCTGCACCTTTTCTGTGAAAGATGGGAGATGAAAAGATGCAAAATCCCGTTGACAAAGGGAGCGGATAGAGGTATAATCCAAAAAGCGGACAAAGGCGTCCGGCTACTAGGGGAGAGGTATCTCTTCCAGGGGGCCGGGCGCTTTTTTTGTTTCTGTTTCCATCTCGTAAAAATGCAGGAAAAGCATATATAACTTGCATTTTAACAGAAGACCGCTGTGAAATATGGGAAAATGTCCCGCTGGGAACGGGCTCGCCTGGTCGCATACCCACGCCATAGGGGAAATACCCTTACAACGTGCGTGCGGATCGGGTAAGCGGCAGAGCCCGGCACTGGCAGAGAAAGGCAGGTTGAGAACATGCTGCGAGAAGGGTTAGACGGGGTCCGGGTGCCCTCCGGGTGCGCGGTGTCGGCCATCTTTTCCAAGAGCGGGGAGCGCCGCAACGGGGAGGACATTGTCAAGTCCATTGCCCTGATGCACGACCGCTCCAATGGGTTGGGCGGCGGCTTTGCCGCCTATGGCATCTATCCGGAGTACAAACGGCTTTATGCACTCCACGTGTTTTACGAGGGGAAGCGGCCCAAAGAGGCCTGCGAAGAGTTTTTGCTGGAACATTTCGATGTGGTGAATCTTTCCAAAATCCCCACCCGCAAGAACCCCCGCATTCAGGAGGAGCCGTTGATTTGGCGCTATTTTGTGGAGCCCTTGCACACCAAGCTGGCAGAGAGCCAGCTGGATGAGGAAACCTTTGTGTCCCGGTGCGTCATCCGGGTGAACGCCCAAATTGACGGAGCTTACATCTTCTCCAGCGGCAAAAATATGGGCGTGTTCAAGGCGGTGGGCTATCCGGAAGACGTGGGGGATTTCTACCGCTTAGAGGATTACAAAGGCTATTGTTGGACCGCTCACGGGCGGTATCCCACCAACACCCCCGGCTGGTGGGGCGGGGCCCATCCCTTTGCCCTGCTGGACCGCAGCGTGGTGCACAACGGGGAAATCTCCTCCTACGACGCCAACCGCCGCACCATTGAAATGTACGGCTACAAGTGCAACCTGCTCACCGACACGGAGGTCATCACCTATATTCTGGACTTTTTGGTGCGCCGGCGGGGCTTGTCCTACCAGGAGGCGGCCCGTGTGATCGCCGCCCCCTTCTGGAGCACCATCGACCGGATGGACAGCAAAGAGCGGGACCGCGTGACCTATTTGCGCAGTGCCTTTTCCGGCATGCTGATCACAGGCCCTTTTTCCATCTTAGTGGGCTTTACAGGGGGGATTATGGCCCTCAACGACCGGCTGAAGCTGCGCAGCATGGTAGTGGGAGAAAAGGGCGATACGGTGTACATCGCCAGCGAGGAGTCCGCCATCCGCATTGTGGAACCGGAATTGGACACCCTGTTTTCGCCCCGGGGCGGCGAACCGGTGGTCTACCGGCTGAAGGAAGAGGCCCTGCCGGCGGCAGGGGAAAGGAGGTGAGGGTATGGCGCTGAACTGGATCTATCCCCCATACGAAGTGGTGCGCAACCCCGACCGGTGCATTGCCTGCCGGGTGTGCGAGCGTCAGTGCGCCAACCAGGTGCACCGGTACGACGCCGATGGGAAAAAGATGCTGGCCGATGAGAGCAAGTGCGTCAACTGCCACCGGTGCGTCACGCTGTGCCCCACCAGGGCGCTGAAAATCGTCAAGACCGACCACAGCTTCCGGGAGAACAGCAACTGGTCTGGGCAGAGCATCCAGGAGATTTACCGCCAGGCGGACAGCGGCGGGGTGCTGTTGTCCTCCATGGGCAACCCCAAGGAGTATCCTGTCTACTGGGATAAAATGCTCATCAACGCCTCCCAGGTGACCAACCCCTCCATCGACCC
>CAJFEW010000036.1 GCA_904374805.1 uncultured Neglectibacter sp. | reverse complement strand
GTTCCCAACAGCACCGGCGCTGCCAAGGCCATCGGCCTGGTCATCCCCGAGCTCAACGGCAAGCTGATCGGCTCTGCCCAGCGTGTGCCCGTTCCCACCGGCTCCACCACCATCCTGGTGGCTGTTGTCAAGGGCAAGGACATCACCAAGGAAGGCATCAACGCCGCAATGAAGGCTGCTTCCTCTGAGTCCTTCGGCTACACCGAAGAGCCCCTGGTGTCCTCCGACATCATCGGCATCACCTACGGCTCTCTGTTCGACGCCACCCAGACTATGGTCGCCAAGATCGACGACGACACCTATCAGGTGCAGGTCGTTTCTTGGTACGACAACGAGAACTCCTACACCAGCCAGATGGTCCGCACCATCAAGTACTTCGCTGAGATCTAAATCCGTGACCGGATGGGACAAGCTACGGCAAGTCTAGCAGGTGAATAACGGAAAAAGATCCCCTCGGGACAAGCTCCCGGGGGGATTTTTATAGGAGGAGGAAGCTCGCTATGGCAGCCATCACCTATCGAGAGACAAAAGATTTTACAGAGAGGGAACTGGAACGCCTGTTTCTCTCCGTGGGCTGGGAATCGGGCCGGTACCCGGAGCAGTTGAAGCGGGGCATGGAGCATTCCAGCCAGGTCATTTCCGCTTGGGACGGGGAAAAGCTCATCGGTCTGGTGCGCGGTTTGGACGACGGGGAGACGGTGGCTTTCCTGCACTACTTGCTGGTGGACCCCGCCTACCCCAGGGGCGCCACATTGGCCAGGAGCTGATGGAGCGTATCCTGGAGAAATACCGGCACATGCTCCACATCAAGATTATGCCTTCAGACCCTAAGACCGTCCCGTTCTATGAACGCTTTGGTTTTGTGGCTGGCGGCAACTACACCGCCATGGAGCTGAATCAGATGCAGTAAAAAAACAGGGGAGCCCAGCGGCTCCCCTGTTTTACTGTTACAGGATATGCTCTTCCAACCAGTGGGCCACGCCATCCTCCTGGTTGGAAAGGCACACCTCCTGGGCGGCGGCCTTTACTGCAGGCAAGGCGTTGGATACGGCCACTCCCCAGCCGCAGGCTTGCAGCAAAGGAATGTCGTTGAGGTCGTCCCCAAAGCCCACGGCAGCCTGCGGGGGAATTTTCAAGGTTTGGCACAGGCCCAGTAATGCACGGCCCTTGTCCACACCCCGGGGCTGGATCATGGCCAGCACCCCTTCGGAGACTTGTAAGTGCAGATCCTCGGGCAGCAGCTGCCGCAGCGCCTCCACCTCCTGGGGGGAAGAAATGCTCACCATCAGCTTTTCCGTGGGCTGGGCAGGCAAATCCTCCATGGTGCTGTAGGTGTACGCCACGCCCGGCCAAAGTTGGGAGGCGTCCATGTTGGCGTAGAGAACGCCGCCAATTTCCGCAGAGAGTCGGGCGGTGGGCCACCTTTCTAAAATCTCTTGAATCACGCGGTCACGGGTAGTGAGGGAGATACCCTTTTCCCAAAGGATCGTGCCTTTTTGGACAATGACGCCCCCATTATGGCACAGCACACCGTCGCAGGAAAGTCCGTCAATAAAGGATTCCACCACGCGGGGCGGCCTGGCAGTGGCGGGGAAAAACAGCAGGCCCTTTTCCCGGCAGCGCCCCAAGACATCCTGGGTGTAAGGGGAGAGAGTTTTGTCCTCCCGCAGTAACGTGCCGTCTAAATCGGAAACAAGTAAACGGATGGTGTGCATAAACCTGCCTCCCAGCGAAGAATTTTCCCCAGTATAGCAGAAAGGAGAAGAGGAGACAAGAGGATGTCCTGCTATTTCTCAAACCGCCGCCCGTGGGACAGCAGCACAGCGTCTGTCACCCGCACCTGCAAAATGATGGTGTTCTCGTCGGAAAAGTCGTTGTGGCCGTTGTCAATCCAGCTGGCGAATACCTGGCGCAAATGGGCGGCCAGAGCCTTGTTTTCCTCCCGGCCAAACCAACCCAGGCTCTCCGCTGTGCCGTGGCAGGTGAACCACTCTCCGGAGAGGGCCACGGTGGGGTTGTCCCGGATCTCCTCCATTTTTCGGGACAACCCGTAGGTGATGATATAAAAGCTTCCCTCCCAGTAAGTGGCGTTCACCGTGCGCACGCTGGGCACATTGCCCCGGCAGGTGGCCAGGGCCATCTCGTTGTCGCCGCCGAAGCGTTCCTGCAGGATCTGTTCGGCTTCCTCGTTCCAGTTCATTCTACGTCCTCCTCGTCTTGCTGCAATAAGATGCGAAGCATCCGCTCTGGGTTGTCCAGAAAGCTCTTGGTGATTTGATAGTGCTCTGTCTCCCGGTACTCCACCGGATGGATGGGCCCCTCTCCCAGCAGTAAGATCTCTCCCTGGGGATAGGCCATCAAAAGGGGAGAGTGGGTGGCAATCAGCAGCTGAGAGCCCGCTTTCACCAACCGGTGAAGTTCCGCCAGCAAGGTCAGCTGCCGGGCGGGGGAGAGGGCGGCTTCCGGCTCGTCCAGCAGGTAGATCCCCTGGCCTCGAAACCGGCTGTGGACCAGGCTGAGGAAGCTCTCCCCGTGGGACTGGCGGTGCAGGGACTTGCCGCCGTAGTTGCGGTAAAACTCCTCCGGAGGCGAAGAGAGGCTCCTTTGGGAGAGCTCTTCCACCTCCGTGGCGGTGTTGTAAAAGCTCTCCGCCCGCAGGAAAAAGCCGTCCTTAGGGCGGTAAGGTCCCCGGTGCAGCCGCAGGTAGTTGTGCAGCCCCGAATGGGTGTCCCGGGTGGAAAAGGCGAAGTTCCGGGAGCCTCCCTCGGGATTAAAGCCCAGGGCCAGAGCCACAGCCTCCAGCAAGGTGGACTTGCCGCTGCCGTTTTCGCCCACCAAAAAGGTGACGGGCCGGTGCAGCTCCCATAGGGAGAGGCCAGCTATGGCGGGGATGTCCTGGAGATAGCTGTCCTCCCCAGTGAAATTCCCGCCCATGCGTTCTATGGCGTTGAGATACAAAGTACGTCCCTCCTTGCGAAAAAAGCACTCCCAGCCGGAGTGCTTTTTCATTGTGCAGGTTCTTTCACCGCGCCCAAAACGCGTGCTGCCCAGTGGGCCTACTTTCACACAGCTTTCGCGCCCTTCAGGCGCGTGGGTGTCTTGAGAGCGGAGGCCTCCTTTAAAAGGAGTTTGTCCGCTTCACCGCGCCCAAAACGCGTGCTGCCCGGTGGGCCTACTTCACACAGTTTTCGCGCCCTTCAGGCGTGTGGATGTCTTGAGAGCGGAGGCACTCCGCTTATTCATGGCGTAGGGCGTCAATGGGGTTCAGGTTGGCTGCCTTGATGGAGGGCAGCAGGCCGAATACCACACCAATGACCATGGAGAACAGCACAGCCAGGAAGATAAAGGGCAAGCTTACGGCCATGGGAGCCTGCGTCAGGCGGGAGACCAGTTGGGCCAAGCCTATGCCTGCCGCCACACCTAGAACGCCTCCCAGGCTGGTGAGCACGGCGGCCTCTGTAAGGAACTGCAGGAGAATCTGCCATTTCTTGGCGCCAATGGCCTTTTTCAGGCCGATCTCCCGGGTGCGTTCGGTGACAGACACCAGCATGATGTTCATAACGCCAATGCCTCCCACCAGCAGGGAGATGCTGGCAATCCAAATCAGCTGTTGGTTGGTGGCGTTGGACAGGTCCTGCAGCTCTCGTGCCTGCTGGAGCACGTCCTCTGCCCGGTATTGGATGGTCTCGTTCTGGCTCTGCTGGTTGAGCAGGTCCGCCACCTGGGTGCCCACCTGGCTCATGGCCTCGGTGTTTGCGGCACGTACAGCCACCTCCTGGGGTTCGTCGTAGGCGAAGAGGGAGGGCCAAATGGCGTTGGGAAGGAAGACCTTCCCCGCGGTAAAGTTGGACATGTACAGGTAGTAGTCATCCAGGGAGTTGATCACCGGCTCAAACTGGTTTTGCTCCTCCACCACGCCGATGACCACCAAGGCAGTGCCGTTGTACTCAATGGTTTTGCCGATGGGGTCCTCCCCCTGGAACAGGAGCTGGGCAGTGTCGCTGTCCAGAATGGCCACCGGCCGGAACTCCTGAAAATCTGCCGGCACAAAGGTGCGGCCCCGGTCTACTGTGTAGCGGCAGGTGGAAAAGTAGGCGTTGTCCACCCCCAGCACCTCGCAGCCGGAGAGCTCCTTGTTCCCGTAGTACAGGGGATTGGCGTACTGCCGGCGGGTGTAGAGGGCGGCGTCTTCCACCTGGGGAAGATCCAAAATGTCCTGGTACAGGTCGTCGTCCACCGGGGTGATGCCCTGGGGAATGCCCTCGTTACCTATATCATATACGTAGTCGTAATCTGTGCGGTACAGCTGCACCCGCACCACGTTGTTGCCGGCGCCGATCAAGTTCTGTTTGATCTGCTCGTTGGTGCCCTTGATGGTGGACACAATGGACAGGATGGAGGCAATGCCGATGATAATGCCCAGCATCGTCAGGAAAGAGCGCATCTTGTGGGCCCAAATGCCTTGCAGGGAAAGGCGAATGTTTTCAAGCATGTTTCATCGCCCTCCCTTTAAGATGTAAATGCGGCAGCGCCGTTTGCGTCTGCAACAGCGCCCTCGTCATAGAGTACGGGGCCGTCCGGCGCCAGGGCGGAGGAAGTGTCTTCCTCCAGATTGTCCTCCTCTTGGGAGGAGCCCACGGCAATGTTTTCTGAACCGTCCTCTTCCGGATGGGGAGGATCCTCCGTGCCCTCCACCACAGCTCGGACGCCCTCTTGCACATCGGTGCCGTAGGGGAAGGCGATGTAGTCTTCCGCGGTCAGCCCGCTTTTGACCTCCACGTATTCCCCGCTGTAAATGGTGGCGCCCAGCTCCAAATACTGCTTGTACAGCCGGTTGTCCACCCCGGCCTTCATCACATAGCTGCCGCCCTCATCTTCCCGGATGTAAGCCTTCCACAGGTACAGGGCGTCGGCGCTGGCCTCCCCCTGCACGTGCAGGGTCACCTCCAGGTACATGCCGTTGGTGAGCCCCTCGGGCTGGTCGATCACGGCGGTGAACTCGTATTGCGAGCTGTTGGGGTTGCCGGTACCGCCGTAGCTTCCGTTAGCGTTTTCCACAGGATAGGTGGAGATGGTGGAAATCTGCGCGGTGTAGCTCATGCCGTTGTCATAGCACATCACATCTACCGTGTCCCCAACTGCCACACTGCCCAGCAGGCTTTCGCTGAGGGTGGCCCGGACAAAGAACTGGCCCTCCCCGGACACCACCAGGAAGGGGGTGCCGTTTTGAGTGGCAGTGGTCACGTCGGTCAAGGTGCGCACCACCCCGTCAATGGTGCTGCGCACGGTGGAATTTTCCAAGGCCAGCTGGGACTTTTTCAAATCCAGCTCCGCCTGTTTGACTTCCAGCTGCAGATCCTTGATCTCCTGGCGTTTTTCCGCAATCAGGTCCTGGAGTTCCTCACGGGTGTAGCCCATGTCGTTGTAGTTGTCCGGTTCCCGGGTGGGGGAGGGTGTGGCCTCGTCCGGCGCGTCCGGACGGGGTGCGTCGAAGATATCCGCCACGGACTCCAAGGTCTCCCCATCTTCCAGCTGCTCCAGCTGATCGAAGCCGGCGGTCAGCTGGGTGCCGTCCAGCCGGAAGGAGGTGATCAGTTCTCCGTAGTTGGAGTCTCCCTCCCGCACCTCAAAGACGGCGGCAAAGGGGGAGTAGAGCACTTGATCCGGCGGCGGGGTGGCGCCCTCCTCTACCCCAAGGCCCAACAGCAGCTCTAAAAACTCCCGGGTCATGGTGCAGTTGGCTGTGCACAAAAACACGTAGGGATCCTCCGTGGTGCCGCTGCCTGCATAGGGGCGGGAGTCCTTGTCCAGCCTCTGGTACAGAGTCACGTCCGCCGGGGGCACCGTGGGTTCCGGCGCAGGGGTGGCGGTAGGGGCAGCCGTAGGAGACGGTGTCCTGGTGGGGGCCGGAGTGGGCGTAGAAGGCCGCGGGGTGGCGGCGGTACCAGGTGTGCGGGTGGGCCGGGGCGTGGAGATCGGGGTGGTTTTGCGCAGCTTTTCCAACTGCTCTTGGGCGTCGTCCAGCTTGATCTCCGCCTGCTTCACCGCCAGGTCCTTGGATTCCACATCCAGCTCCAGACGGGTCTTATCGTACTGGACCAGGGGATCTCCCACCTGCACCTGCTGGCCTTCCGCCACATAGATGTCCGAGATGGTCTGCTCTGTGGAAGGATAGATCTCCTGCAGGTTGTCGCTGGCTGCCGTGCCGGAGGAGTAGATTTGGTCTCCCCAATAGGTGGTGGTCACCTGCATCAGCGGCACCACGTCCACCGTTTTGCGGTCCTGTTGGTATTGCAGGAAAAACCAGATTCCCAAGGCAGCAGCTACCACTACGACGGACACCACCGAGGCAATCACCAGGTTTTTCTTGGTTTTTTTGTTTATGCTCATGGGCGTGGATTCCTTTCCCGTAAGGGGAGTGCTCCCCTTTGCAAACTGGCAGCGGATCCAGTGCCCAGCCGCATGTTACGACTGAGGCAGGGGCCGCTTGGAGGAGCCCCACAGGGGGCGCTGTTTCCCAGGTACCTTCCTGGGCTTTTCCCGGGAAGGCGGC
Source organism: uncultured Neglectibacter sp. (assembly GCA_904374805.1). Taxonomy (GTDB): domain Bacteria; phylum Bacillota; class Clostridia; order Oscillospirales; family Acutalibacteraceae; genus Acutalibacter; species Acutalibacter pullicola. Next base: position 24,545 of record CAJFEW010000036.1, on the reverse strand, counting down.
GGGGCAAAGGCACCGCTTAAATCGATGGAAATGGGCGAGCCAAACCCACCCGGCTGGTCCTGCCGGGACGGTTGGCTGCGCCGCACCTCCAAGGGGGGAGGGAGGGTTTCCGCTCCTCTGGCCTGCCGGACCGGAGGCCTGGAGGCAGGTGTCTTCCGTTGGGAAGGCGGTTGGCTCCCTGGTTTGGGGGCCGCATGCCGGGGGCCTTCCGAAGCCGGCTTCCTGTCCCGGCGGGGCAGGGAGGGCGCAGCTTCCCGTACTGCCGCCTGCTCCACAGGAGGAGCCGGCCGGGGAGCGGCAGGCCGCTGGGGAGCCGCCTTACCGGAGCCCACCTGGAAGGAAGCAGGGGGAAGCAGATCTCCCGGCAGGGAGGGGCCCTCCGCCTGGGGCGCGGATGTCCCCTCCAGCAGGCGGCCGTCCCGAATGTGGAGCACCCGCCGGGCGTGGGCGGCGATCTCCTGTTCGTGGGTGATCATCACAATGGTGACTCCCTCCCGGTTGAGCCGCTGGAAGATCTCCATAATCTGCTCTCCCGATTGGGTGTCCAGAGCGCCGGTGGGCTCGTCGGCCAGGAGGATTTTCGGGTTGTTTACAATGGCCCGGGCAATGGCCACCCGCTGGCACTGGCCGCCGGAAAGCTGGGTGGGTTTAAACTGCACCCGGTCTCCCAGGCCCACCCGTTCCAACGCCTTGCGGGCAATCTCCAAGCGCTCTTTCCGGCGCACCCCTGCATACAGCAAAGGCAGGGCCACATTTTCCAAAGCGGACTGCCGGGAGAGCAGGTAAAAGCTCTGAAACACAAAGCCAATGCTCTTCAGCCGCACGTCGGAAAGCTTGGAGTCGCTGTTCTGGGCAATGTCCTCGCCCTCCAGCAGATACTCCCCCGAGGTGGGGCTGTCCAGGCAGCCGATGATGTTCATCAAGGTGGTCTTTCCAGAGCCGGAAGGCCCCATAATGGCCACGTACTCTCCCTCTTCCACAGAGAGGGAAATCTCCTTGAGCACCGGCACTTCCAGCTTGCCCTGGGTGTAGGTTTTACAGATGTTTTTCAGCTCCAGCATCATCGCGCCAGGCCCTCCATGGGGGAGCCCTCTAAGCTGTCGCTGGCAGCTCCCTCTCCGTCGTCGGCATAGTCCTCCGTGCCTTCGGTCTCTCCGCTATCCTCCGGCAGGACCTCCGCCGTGCCTGCATCCACTTCAGGCAGGACGCCCATGCCGGGATCCACCGGCTGATCGGTGGTTCCGTCCACCGTGCCGTCCATGTCCTCTCCTCCGGGAACCGTGCCGCTGTCCTCAGAGGCCAGGTTGGAGGAGGTGGTGGTGGGCATGCCCTCCTGCAGGTCTTCCTGGGGAGCGGCAATAAAGTCCTCCTCGGTGACCCCTTCGGAGATGGCGTACCGGTCGTTGGAGGAGTCGTACTCGCCCAGAAGCACCGTGCGCTTTTCCAGGGAGCCGTCTTCTCCCTGGGCCCACACATAGCTGCCCTCTTCGTCGTGGGCAATGTAGAAGGCGGGCAGCCACAGCCCGGCGGGAAGATCCAAGCCCAGGTCCGGCTGGATGTACACGTGCTGGCCCAGGATGAGGCCGTCCAGGTTGTTCAAGGTCACGTAGAAATTGTATTTGGAGCTCTGCTGGCCGCTGTCCGCACCGTAGTAGATGTTGGCGTTGGTGTCGGTGGTGGGCTCGGTCTCGATGGTGTCGATCACCCCGGACCAGACCAGGGCCTCATCCACCCGGGAGTGGACGGTCACTGCCTGTCCCTGGTAGAGGGATCCCACGTTCAGCTCGGACACGGTCCCTTTTACCCGGAAGCCCTCTCCAGACAGAATGGACAAAAAGGGCTTTTGCTGGCCGGTGGCGTCTGTGGCAGGGGTCTCGTTGACCTCTTTTACCGTGCCGGCCACTTCGCTGTAGACCTCCGCGTTTTGCAGGGAGCTTTCCAGCTGGGTGATCTCATTTTGTTTCATGTCGCTGTTGTACTCCTCCGTGCGGATCTGCAGCTCCACCGCCTGGATCTGCACTGTGTAGGAGTACTGCTCGTCTTTGGAGGCCTGCTTCTTTTCGTCTTCCAGATCTTCCTTCTGGTTTTCCAGGGTGGTGATCCGGTTGGCGATGCTTTCCAGGTCCAGTTGGGCCTGCTGCAGGTCCATGTCCATCTGTTCCGTGTCGTAGCGGAACAGAGGATCGCCCACGTTCACCAGGTCTCCTTCCGCCACGTAGATTTCCGCCACGGTTTTGCTGTCGTCCTTTTGCACCTCATAGGTATCCTGGGGTTCCACCACCCCGGAGAAACGGGGGGCAGACCCTGTGTTCAGCCCGGCGATTTCTCCCACGTTCTCCACATACACCGGGTCGGCGCCTGCCGCGCCCCACACGTTCCGCAGCCAGAAAAACCACAGGCAAAAGGCGGCTACAGCCAGGACCAGTACACAGGCCAAGGCGATCCAAAGGGGTTTTTTCGTTTTATGTTTCATAGCAGAAAAGCTCCTTTATGTCCACGTTCCACAGCATACCGTCCCATTATACCGTAAATCCCTGTGTTTGGCAAGGAATGTTCCGGCTTTTTCTGAGGGTGGAAATGCCGAAAATCCTTCGGGAATGAGGTGGCTTTTTCACAGCCTGACCAGGGGGCTTTCCCCTTGACAGAGTTTCCCGGGCCCGGTATAGTGTAGGAAAAGCTTTTTTCAAAAAAGGAGGCGGCGCTTATGGGACGTTTGGTACGGGATTTTACAGAGCTGGTGGGAGGCACTCCGCTGCTGGAGGCCTCTCGCTTTGGAGCGGCCCGGGGGCTTTCCGGGCGGCTGCTGTGCAAGCTGGAGTACTTAAACCCCGCCGGCAGCGTGAAAGACCGGGTGGCCTTGTGGATGATCCGCCGGGCGGAGCAGGAGGGGAAGCTCTCCCCAGGGTCGGTGTTGGTGGAGCCCACCTCGGGAAACACTGGCATCGGCCTGGCGGCGGTGGGGGCAGTGCTGGGGTATCGGGTGGTGCTCACCATGCCGGAGACCATGAGCCGGGAGCGCCGGGACCTGCTGCAGGCCTACGGAGCCCAAATTGTGCTGACCCCCGGGGAGCGGGGCATGGCGGGAGCTATCGCCAAGGCAGAGGAGCTGGCCGCCCAGATCCCCGGCAGCTATATCCCCGGCCAATTTGAAAACCCGGCCAACCCCCAGGCCCACTACGAGACCACGGGGCCCGAGCTGTGGGAGCAGTCCGAAGGAGAGCTGGACGCGTTTGTGGCGGGCATTGGCACGGGGGGTACCCTCACCGGCGTGGGGCGCTATCTGCGGGAGAAACGGCCGGAGATTGCCCTGGTGGGGGTGGAGCCTGCGGGCTCTCCCGTGCTGACCCAGGGCAGAGCCGGCTCTCATGGGCTGCAGGGCATAGGGGCGGGGTTTGTCCCTTCGGTGCTGGATCTGTCCCTGTGCAGCCGGGTGCTGGCCTGCACGGAGGAACAGGCGTATGCCGCTGCCCGGGAGTTTGCGCAAACCGAAGGAATCTTGGTAGGCATCTCCTCCGGGGCGGCATTGTGGGCAGCCTGCCAGGTGGCCCGGGAGCAGCCGGGGAAAACGGTGGCAGCGCTGCTGCCCGACACCGGGGACCGGTACCTGTCCACCCCTCTGTTCGGAGGCTGAGTCGTGCCGCAGGGTATGATTGTGACCGGGCCTTCCGGCGCAGGGAAGACTCTTTTGGGCAAAGAGGTGGCCCGGTTTGTGGGCTGCGCCTTTTTAGATCTGGACGATTACATCTGGCGATGGGATACCCAGCGGCCGTTTTCCGTTCTGGTCCCCCGGGAAGAGAAAATATCCCGGCTGATGGCGGCTGTAAAGCAAGCCGGCTGTTTTGTTATGGCGGGCTCCATGGACTCCTTCCACCAGCACTTTGACCGCTTTTTCCAGCTGGCGGTGTTCCTGAGCGCTCCGCCTTCTTTGCGGGCCCAGCGGATTCATCAGCGGGAACTGGCCCGGTTTGGCAGCCGGGTGCTTCCTGGCGGGGATCTGTACAGCCAGCATCAGCAGGCGCTGCAAGCCGTGCCGGATTACGAGCGGGGCACAGGAGACACCACCCAGGAGAGGCACAGACGGTGGCTGGCTTCCCTCTCTTGCCCCGTGCTGCAGCTGGATGGATGCAGGCCGGTGGAAGAGAACGCCGTCCTCCTGGCGAGGGCGTGGTGGGAACGCTGTGCCCAGCTTTCCTTACAGGCGGATGGCTTGGAAAAAAGAACTACGGGAAAAGGGGAAACGTGATGGGAAAAAAGGTTTACGCGGTGCAGAATGGTCGGGACGGGGACGGAATCTACGAGTCTTGGGGGGCATGCAAAGCTCAGGTCCACGGGGTGAAAGGGGTGGTGTACAAAGGCTTCCCCACCCGGGAGGAGGCGGAAGCTTTTCTCCAAGCGGCTGCAGGGTCTTCCCAGGAGGACGCCTCCCTGCCTCCGGAGCGGCCGGACCGGGCGGTGGCCTATGTGGACGGCAGCTTCTCACAGGAAACCGGGGAGTTTGCCTGTGGGGCCGTGCTGTTCTGGCAGGGGGAACGGCTGCTTTTTTCCAAAAAGTACAAGGATCCGTCCCTGGCGGAAATGCGCAATGTGGCCGGGGAGATCCTAGGGGCGGTGGCGGTAATCCGCCACTGCCTGGACCACCACATCCCCGCCTTGGAGATCCACCACGACTACGAGGGAGTGGGCAAATGGGCGTTGGGGTTGTGGAAGGCCAACAAACCCGGCACCCAGGCCTATGCCGCCCTGTGCAAGCAGGCCAGGGAATCCCTGGATTTGACCTTTGTGAAGGTGAAGGGCCACTCGGGCAACCCGTGGAACGACCTGGCCGACCAGCTGGCCCGCAAGGCCTTGGGCAAGCCGAAGCAAGCCTAATGGTTCCCTGTGGATTACACCGCCAGCACAGCAGAAAGGACAGCCAAAAGCGGCTGTCCTTTCTCGTTGCTGCCTTTAGGCTTAAGAAACCCCCTGGTTCTACCAGGGGTAAATAAAAAAGCCTTGGCAAATATTTTAGGGGATACACGTGCAAAAATAATTGCAGAAATGAGTGGGAAAAAGGAAGTGACTGGTTTACCAGTTGCGGAGCAAGCGATGCGATGGTAGTCCTTTAGTACCCCTTCCAGGGGTCAGCAAGCACTGCCCCCTCTGGGGTCTGAGCAAACCACTAGTTTACTAGTAGTTTTGATTAAAAGGGGGCGTTATGCCTTCTTTTTAGAGGCTTTCTTCTTGACCGGCACCTTTTCCCCGTCCGGGCCCACGCCCTTTTTCTTGCAGAAGGGGGCCATGCAGCAGGCATCGCAATGGGCCTTCCGGGCGGTGCACACCGCCCGGCCGTGGAGCACCAGCCGGTGGCAGAAGTCGTTGGACTCCTCCGGGGGAAGAATAGCCCGCAGGTCATTCTCCACCTTTTCCGGGGCGGTGTTGTCCGTGAGGCCTAAACGTCCGGCAATGCGAATGCAGTGGGTGTCCGTCACCACAGCAGGTTTGTGATAGATGTCCCCCACAATCAAATTGGCGGTTTTGCGGCCTACGCCGGGCAGCCGGGTCAGGTCTTCAATGGTGTCCGGCACCGTGCCCCCAAACTCATCCCGAATCATTTGGCACATGCCCAGAATATCCTTAGACTTGGTGTTGTAAAACCCGCAGGAGCGGATCAGTTCTCCAATTTCCTCTACGGTGCCTTCGCAGAAGGCTTCCAAGGTGGGAAACCGGGCGAACAGGGCCGGGGTGACCAGGTTTACCCGGGCGTCCGTGCACTGGGCGGAAAGCCGTGTGGCGATGAGCAGCTGCAGGGGGTCTTGGTATTCCAGGGAGCAGACGGCCCCCGGATATTCCTGCTTTAAGGCTTCCACCGCCAGGAGGGCCCGTTCTTTTTTTGTCATAGAAAGCGCTCCTTCCGAGTTTGCTGGTTTCTATTGTACCGCACCCGGTTCGCCTTGACAAGGGCCATGTGCCGTGTAAAAATAGGGAAAAGGGCCCTCCTGGGGGAGGGCGGCGAGAGAGGAGTGCTGGGATGACGTCGGCGGGGTTGCAGGGAATCGCTTTGGCCACCATGGTGGTGGACCACGTAGGGCTGGCCTTTTTTCCGGAAGCAGTTTGGCTGCGCTGGGTGGGAAGGGTTTCCTTTCCCCTGTTTTTGTTTCTCCTAAGCGAAGGGTTTGTCCACACCTCCCACCGCAGGCGGTATGCCCTGCGGCTGGCCCTGTTTGCCCTGGTGTCGGAAGGCCCCTATCAGCTTTTTGTGTACGGGGGATTCCGGGCTCTGCCCTGTCAAAATGTGTTCTTTGCGCTGCTGTGCGCTTTGCTGGCCCTTGGCTGTGTAGAGCGGGGTGGCCTCTGGTGGTTGGGAGGGGCCGGTCTAGCCGTGGCGGCGGAGCTGCTGGGCATGGACTACGGCGCCTACGGCATTTTGCTGGCCGTGTGTTTTTTTCTGTTTCGGGGAAGCCTGCCGGGCACGGTGGCCTCTCTGGGCGCCTGCACAGGGGCTTACTGCCTGGCCCACCAAGGGTGGGTGCAGGGCTGGGCAATAGCCGCGGCCGTTCCCCTGGCCCTGTACAACTGGGAGCGGGGCCGGCGGCTGCCCCGGTATGTGGTCTATGGCTTTTATCCAGCCCATTTGCTCCTCTTAGGTTTGCTTCGGTGGTGGGGGTAAGGTGTTCCGGCGGGCTTGCCCGGCACGGGAGCTGCTGCGGGGGAGTGCATTTTTGAAGCCCTTTTTTCGTTGTCATTTCACCTGTTTTCCTGTATAATGAAGAAAAGCGGCGGGATTGTTCCCTGCCGGGGATCTGAAACAGAAAGGAAGTCGAACGCCATGTACAAGGATTTGATGGACACCATCGGTTTTGTAGCTGCCCAGGACCCGGAAGTGGGCCAGGCCATGGACAAAGAGCTGGCCCGCCAGCGGCGGAACCTGGAGCTGATTGCCTCGGAGAACATCGTCTCCCCGGCGGTTATGGCCGCTATGGGCTCTGTGCTCACCAACAAGTACGCCGAGGGTTACCCTGGCAAGCGCTACTACGGCGGCTGCCAGTGCGTGGACATTGTGGAGGATATTGCCCGGGACCGGGCTTGCAAGCTGTTCGGGGCGGAGCACGCCAACGTGCAGCCTCACTCCGGAGCCCAGGCCAATTTGGCGGTGTACTTTGCCTTGCTCCAGCCTGGAGACACGGTGCTGGGGATGAACCTTGCCGAGGGCGGCCATCTGACCCATGGCTCCCCGGTAAATATGTCCGGTGCCCTGTACAACTTCGTGGCCTACGGCGTGGACCCGGATACCGGCCGCATCGACTATGAAAAGCTGATGGCTCAGGCCCTGGAGGTGCGCCCCAAGCTGATCGTGGCCGGGGCCAGCGCCTATCCCCGGGCCATCGACTTCCAGAAATTCCGGGAGATCGCCGACGCCTGCGGGGCCAAGCTCATGGTGGACATGGCCCATATCGCCGGGTTGGTGGCCGCCGGGGTTCATCAAAATCCCGTGCCCTACGCCGACGTGGTCACCACCACTACCCACAAGACCCTTCGGGGACCTCGGGGCGGCCTGATCCTCTGCAGGGAGGAGTACGCCAAGGCCATCGATAAGGCCATCTTCCCCGGCACCCAGGGCGGTCCCCTGATGCACATCATCGCCGCCAAGGCTGTGTGCTTGGGCGAGGCGCTGCAGCCGGCGTTTCAATCTTACGGAGAGCAGGTGGTGAAAAACGCCCAGGCCTTGGCCCAAGGCCTGCTGAGCCGGGGCGTGCAGCTGGTCTCCGGCGGCACGGACAACCACCTGATGCTCATCGACCTGACCGACAGCGAGCTCACCGGCAAGGAGCTGGAGCGCCGCCTGGACGAGGTGTACATCACCGCCAACAAGAACACCGTCCCCGGAGAGAAGCGCAGCCCCTTCACCACCAGCGGCGTGCGGCTGGGCACCCCCGCCGTCACCACCCGCGGCCTGCGGGAAGAGGATATGGACGAGGTGGCCGCCTGCATCGCCCTGTGCATGGAGGACGGCTTTGAAGAGAAGATCGACGCCATCCGGGCCCGAGTGGACGCCATCTGCAGCAAGTATCCCTTGTATCAGTAACCACAGCGCCGGTTTTCCCTTTTTTCGGGGAGGCCGTGTGATTGGCAGAGAAGCCGCTGGAAGAGAACCTTCCAGCGGTTTTTTGCTGCCCTCAGGCAGACCCCCTGGTTCTGCCAGGGAACCACAAAAAGCTTGGCAACAATCGCTTAGGAAACTGTGTGAATGTAAAAAAGACACAAACGTTAGCTTTGTTCCGCAAGGGGGCTGGGGAGTTTCCGTGAGGGATGTCTTACCACGAGCACTATCTCCTCTAGGGTCTAAGCCGACCACTCGTCTCCGAATGGCTTTGAGTAAAAGAAATTTCAAACATTTGTTTGTGTAAATTAGTTGCGCTTTTGGGAAAAAGATGGTAGAATAAAGCAAATTCGAGAAAAACGGGAGAAGGGGGGCTTTTTATGGGAGCGCCATTGGCGGACCGGATCCGCCCCACCACCTTGGACCAGGTAGTGGGCCAGCAGCACATTTTGGGGCCGGGCCGGGCCCTGCGGAAGATCCTGGAGGCGGGCGAGGTGCCCAACATGGTGTTTTATGGACCCGCCGGGGTGGGGAAGACCACCGTGGCCTCCCTCATTGCCCAAAGCACCAAGCGACACCTGGTGAAATTAAACGGCACCACCGCCTCTACGGCGGACATCAAAGAGGCGGTGGCCAGCACCCGTACCTTTGAGGGAATCAACGGTGTGCTGCTGTATTTGGACGAGATTCAGTACTTCAACAAAAAGCAGCAGCAGACCTTGCTGGAGTTTATGGAGAACGGCTCCATCACCTTGATCGCTTCCACCACGGAAAATCCCTACTTCTACGTGTACAACGCCATTTTAAGCCGCTCTACTGTGTTTGAGTTCAAGCCTGTGGAGAGCGGGGAGATTGAGAAAGCCGTGGAGCGAGCCTTCCGAATATTGGCAGAGGAAGAGGGCCGGCCCATCCTGCCGGAGGAGGGGGTGTGTTCCCACATCGCCTCCCATTGCGGCGGGGACGTGCGCAAGGCCATGAACGCCGTGGAACTTTCCACGTTGGCCAGTGATACAGGCGGCCCCCATATTGAGGTGACCTTGGAAGCCGCCCGGGAGCTGACCCAGAAAAGCACCATGCGCTACGACAAAAACGGGGACGAGCACTACGACTTGATGAGCGCCTTTCAAAAGTCCATGCGTGGTTCCGATCCGGACGCCACCGTCCACTACTTGGGCCGTCTGCTGGAGGCGGGGGATTTGCCTTCGGTGTGCCGGCGGCTGCTGGTGTGTGCCTGCGAGGACGTGGGCCTTGCCTGGCCGCAGATCATCCCCGTGGTGAAAGCGGCGGTGGACGCCGCATTGATGGTGGGCCTGCCCGAGGCCCGTATTCCCCTGGCGGACGCGGCGGTGCTGGTGGCCTTGTCGCCCAAGTCCAATTCCGCCTACACGGCCCTGGACAGGGCTATTGAAGACATCCGGGCGGGAAAGGCCGGGCCCATCCCCCGAAATTTGCAAAACAAGCACTACGACTCCGCCGAGGTGGCGCGCAAGGGGCAGTTTTACCAGTATCCTCACGACGCCCCCCACCACTGGTTGCCCCAGCAGTATTTGCCGGACAGCCTGCGGGACGCCCGCTACTATCAGTGGGGAGATAACAAAAACGAGCAGAGCTTTCGGGCCTACTGGGAAAAGATCAAGCATACAGAGCCCTAAAAGCCGGTATGATGAAACAGGGGACTTACTTACTTTGCAAAGGAGGTACACGCAGTGAAACCCATGGTTTTGGGAAACCTTTCCTACGGCATGTATGCCATCGGCGTGAAGGACGGCAGCCGCCCCAACGCCTGTATTGTCAATACGGTGCTGCAGATCTCCAAGGCCACCCCGGCGGACGCGCCTTTGGTGGCTCTGGCTATGAGCAAGCAGAATTACAGTTGTTCGTGCATTGAAAAAGAGGGGATTTTCTCCATCTCGGTTCTGTCGGAAGACACCCCCGCCACGGTGATCGGAGCGCTGGGATTTGTCTCCGGCCGGAAGGCGGATAAGCTGGAGAACGTGCGCCACAAGGTGCTCATCGAAGGGGTGCCGGTCATCAAGGAAAACACCTGCTGCTGGTTCCTGTGCCGGGTGAAAGAACGGATGGAAATCCAGGACCAAGCGGTGTTTGTGGCGGAGATTATCGCCGGCAGCGACGAGGCCGTGGGCGTGCCCATGACCTATCGGTATTACGTGGAGCAGTTGGGGGGCGCGTCTCCCAAAAAATCTCCCACGTACCTGCCCCCGGCAAAGACCTTTGACAAATCCAGCGGGGAGAGTTTTGTGTGCTCCGTGTGCGGGTATGTGTACAGCGATCCCAATTTCGGCTTTGAGGAGCTGCCCGCCGAATGGACCTGCCCCATTTGCAAAATGCCCAAGAAGGCTTTCGTCCGCAAAAAATAGACAGTACTGGAGGCGTTCCCACGGTTGTGGGGGCGCTTTCTGCTAGGGAAGGAAAAGCAGTATGACGACCGTGTATTTTGTTCGCCATGCCCAGTCGGACGGCTCTGTGCTGGATGCCAGAACCCAGCCGCTCACCCCGAAAGGGCAAAAGGATTGCGCCTTGGTGACCGCCTATCTGCGTGACAAGCAGATACAAGCGGTCTTTTCCAGCCCCTATCAAAGGGCGGTGGACACCGTGCGCCCTTTTGCCCAGGAGCAGAAGTTGCCCGTGGAAACGGTGGAGGCTTTTCGGGAGCACGAAACAGTGGGGGATACCTATGCCGACCAGGTGTATTTCCCCTTTATCCAGCAGTATTGGAACGACTTGACCTTTAAACTGCCGGGGGACGAGAGCATTGCAGACCTGCAAAAAAGAAACATAGACGCACTGGAGAAGATCCTGCGGGAGCATGCGGGGGAGAGCGTGGTGGTGGGAACCCACGGCATGGCACTGGCCTCCATCCTCCGCTATTATGACGGGGTCTTCGGGTTTGCGGACTTTCTGGACATGGTAAAGCGCAAGCCGTGGATTGTGAAACTGGTGTTTGACGGCAGCCAGACGCCGGCCATTTCCTATGTGGACCTGTTTGCGTAAAGGGTCCCGGTTGACATCCCTTTCCGCCAATGCTACAATCACCCTGAACCCAGCCGTTTGCAGGGGTTGTTCCTGTGTTTGGATAAGACGGCGGGGACTTTTGCGAGGGAGGAATTGCTTTGAAACTGTATGTTTCCGCCAGTGTAAAGCGCAGTGGGGATGGTTCCCCGCAGGCGCCCTATCAGACCATTTCTGAGGCGGCCCAGGTGGCCATGCCGGGGGACGAGGTGCTGGTTCTGCCCGGCTTTTACCGGGAGTGGGTGGATCCTAAAAACGGCGGTGCCGGCGAAGACCAGCGGATCACCTACCGCTCTCAGGTGCCGGGAGGCGCGGTGATCACTGGGGCGGAGGTCATCAAATCCTGGCAGCCCTACCAGGGGGACGTGTGGGTGGCCCGGGTCTCCAACGGCCTGTTTGGAGACTACAACCCCTACACCACCTTGATCGAAGGGGACTGGTACGTGCCCCAAAAGCCCTTCCACACTGGGGAGGTTTACCTAAACGGCAAATCCCTGTATGAGTCGGAAGATTTGGAAGGGGTGCTGGATCCCCAGGTGGACAAAGCCTCTTGGGATCCGGCGTTCACCGTCTACCGGTGGTACACCTGCCAGGAGGGGGAATGCACGGTTCTGTACGCCAACTTCCACGGGGCCGACCCCAACCGGGAGAATGTGGAGATCAACGTGCGCCGCAACTGCTTTTACCCCAGCAAAACCGGGGTGAACTATATCACCTTGTCCGGGTTTGTCATCCGGCAGGCGGCCACCCAGTGGGCGCCGCCCACCGCCTACCAAGAGGGTATGGTGGGTCCTCACTGGGCCAAAGGCTGGATCATGGAGGACTGTGAAATTTCCGACTCCAAGTGTTCGGGCATCTCCTTGGGCAAGTATCTCCAGCCGGAAAACGACAACAAGTGGCTGCACAAAAAGTACAAGGACGGCACACAGACCGAGCGGGAGTGCATCTGCCTGGCGCAGATCCAGGGCTGGACCAAAGAGAACATCGGCCATCACATCATTCGCCGGTGCAACATTCACGATTGCGGCCAGACGGGCATTGTGGGCCATCTGGGCGGGGTGTTCTCCCTGATTGAGGACAACCACATCCACCACATCAACAACAAGCAGAATCTGTCCGGCGCGGAGATCGGCGGCATTAAAATGCACGCGGCTATCGACGTGGTCTACCGGCGCAACCACATTCACCACTGCACCCGTGGCCTCTGGCTGGACTGGCAGGCCCAGGGCGCCCGGGTCACCCAAAACCTGTTCCACGACAACACCCTGCCCAACCTGGGGGAAGACCCGGCTCCCGAAGCCCTCCAGGGCATGGGGGAGGACATCTTTGTGGAGGTGTCCCACGGGCCCACGCTGATCGACAACAACATCCTGCTGTCCACCCGTTCCTTAAAGCTGGCGGCCCAGGGCATCGCTGTGGTGCACAACTTGATTGGGGGAAGCCTGACCTGTGTGGGTAAAGGTACGGACAACGGGGCCCCCAACCTGCCCTCTCCCCGGTACACCCCCTACCATGTGCCCCACCGGACGGAGGTGCTGGGCTTTATGACCTTCCTCCACGGGGACGTGCGCTTTTACAACAATCTGTTTGTGCAGCAGCCGGTGCATCCCGCTTTGGAGAAGCTGGCGCAGCGCGCCAAGGAGGAACCCAACGCCTGGGACGACAGCAACGTGGAGGTGGGCACCTTCCCCTACGATGGATATCCCACTTTCCAGGAGTGGGACAAGCAGTTTGAAGGCTACTGCGGCATGGGATCCGCACCCAGCGACCGGTACTACAGCCATCTGCCTGTATGGGCGGCGGGCAACGTCTATTTCGGAGGCGCGCGCCCCTGGGAGCAGGAGGAGTCCCCTGTGATGGTGCCGGAGTCTGTCACTCTGCGGCTGCGGGAGGAAGGCGGCCGGTACACCCTGGAGACAGACCTGTACCGGAAACTTCCTTCTGTGAAAACACCCTTTGTGTCCACGGCGCTTTTGGGAGAGGCCTTTGAACCGGAGGAGAAATTTGAGAATCCCGACGGCACGCCCATTCAGTTCGACCGGGATTACTTTGGACGGCACAGAGAGCCGAATCCTCTGCCTGGCCCCTTTGTCCAGGCCTCGGAAGCGGAGGAAGCTCTGTTTTGAAGGGGGAGTCTTTGACCCTGGAGCCTATCGGCCACATTCGCACAGAGTTTTCGGAGAAATTCGGCATTCCCCGGCAGAGCGGCCTGGTGGAGGAGCTTCTGGGCCGGGTGGAGTTTTTGCCTCCCTACCGGGTGCCGGAGGCCTTCCGAGGGCTGGAGGATTTCTCCCACCTGTGGCTGCTCTGGCAGTTTACGGAGAGCCAGGGGTGGTCCCCCACTGTGCGGCCGCCCCGTCTGGGGGGAAACCGGCGCATGGGGGTGTTTGCCACCCGCTCTCCCTTTCGGCCCAACCCCATCGGTCTCTCCTGCGTGCGGCTGGAACGAGTGGATCTGCAGGATCCAGCAGGCCCTGTTTTGTGGGTGCGGGGGGCGGACCTGCTGGACGGCACCCCCATTTTTGACGTAAAGCCCTATGTGCCTTTGGCGGACTGCCGTCCCCAGGCCACAGGAAGCTTCTCCGACGCCCACCGGGAGGACCATCTGCAGGTGGAGTTTCCGCCTGAGCTGTTGGACCTTGTGCCCCCTGAGCGCCGGCAGGCGCTGCTGGGAGTGTTGGCGCAAGATCCCCGGCCCTCCTACCATCGGGATCCCCAGCGGGTGTACGGCCTGTCCTTTGCCGGGCTGGAAGTGCGCTTTACGGTGGAGGGAGATCGCCTGCAGGTGCGCTCGGTAGAGCGAAACTCGTGAAGGGCGCCTTCCCACAGCGTTGCGCTTTTTTCAAACATTTTTTAAGGAAGAGTCTCTCGTTTTCTCTTGTGACGGGACGCACTGTAACGGCTTGCAGGTTACAGTGCGTCCTTTTTTGTGGGCCGCCGCTCCTGAAAATCCGGCACGGTTCGACTGGGGGCCTGTGATAGAATCAGCGGAGGAGCCGTGTGGGGTTATACAGAATCCAGTCCGAAATTTTGTTCAGGAATTACAAAGATTGCAAATTTTTTTACCAGGATTTAAATCAAATAACTAAAAACCACTTGAAATTTTTTTTGTTTATGCTATGATTACTACAAAGAAACCGTTTACCCGGGGAAAAGGAGCGTTCGAGCTATGGAACGTGAAAAGAACCTGAAGCCATCCGGCGGTGCAAAGAAGCCGGAAAACATTCCGCTCTACCTGTTCCGCAATGGAACCAACCGGCGTTCTTACGAGTATCTGGGCCTGCACAAGGCCGTCCATCAGGGAAAGGAGTGCATGGTGGCCCGTGTGTGGGCGCCCCACGCCAGAGAGGTTTCCCTGGTGGGAAATTTCTGCAACTGGGATAAGGCGAAGTATCCCTTGAAAAAAATCGACGACGCCGTGTGGGAGGGCTACACGGACTTTGTGTTCGAGCCCTTCGAGCTCTATAAATTCTACATCAAAACCGCCCAAGGGGAGGATTCCTACAAGGCAGACCCCTTTGCCCGCCACTCGGAAACCCGGCCGGGCACCGCTTCCCGCTGGGTGGAATTGGACGGTTACACCTGGCACGACCAAGAATGGCTGCAGGTCAAGGAGGAGCACCCCCATTACGAGGGGCCGGTGAACATCTACGAGGTTCATGCAGGATCCTGGCGCAAATACGAGGATGGCAGCGTGTTTTCCTACGACAAGCTGGGAGATGAGCTCATCCCTTACGTGAAGGAAATGGGGTTCACCCACATTGAGTTTATGCCCCTGACGGAGTATCCCTTTGACGCCTCCTGGGGCTATCAGGTGACCGGGTATTTTGCCCCCACCTCCCGCTACGGCCAGCCTTTGGATTTCATGCGCTTGGTGGACCGGTGCCACCAGGCGGGCATCGGCGTCATTATGGACTGGGTGCCTGCCCACTTCCCCCGAGATGCGGCAGGTCTGGCCTTTTTTGACGGCACACCCTGCTACGAGTACGAGGACCCCCGCAAGGGAGAGCACAAAGAGTGGGGCACGCTGGTCTTCGATTACGGCAAGCCGGAGGTGCAGAGCTTTTTGATGTCCAGCGCTGTGTACTGGCTGCGGGAGTTCCACATTGACGGCCTGCGGGTGGACGCTGTGGCGTCCATGCTGTATTTGGACTACAACCGCCGGGACGGGGAGTGGATCGCCAACAAGGACGGCGGCAAAGAGAATTATGAGGCGGTGGCCTTTTTGCAGGCCCTCAACGAGGCGGCCTTTGCAGAGGCGCCCCACTGCATGATGATCGCGGAGGAATCCACCTCCTGGCCTCTGGTGAGCAAGCCCACCTATGTGGGCGGGCTGGGCTTTAACTACAAGTGGAACATGGGCTGGATGAACGACATGCTCCGCTACATGTCCCTGGACCCTCTGTTCCGCAGCGGCAATCACGACGCCCTGACGTTCTCTTTCTTCTACGCCTTTTCCGAGAACTTTATCCTGCCCATCTCCCACGACGAGGTGGTGTATGGAAAGGGTTCTCTCATCAATAAAATGCCGGGAGACGACAAGATGAAGGCCGACCAAATGCGGGCCTTTGTCAGCTATATGATGGGTCACCCGGGCAAAAAGCTGCAGTTTATGGGCACAGAGTTTGCCCAGAAGAACGAGTGGAACTTTGAAAAAGAGCTGGAGTGGGGATTGCTGCAATATCCGGAACACCAGCAGGCCCAGGCCTTCTTCAAGGCGGTGAACCACTTCTACCTGTCCCGTCCGGAGCTGTGGGAGATTGATTTCTCCTGGGAAGGGTTCGAATGGATTTCCAACGACGATTACCAGCAGAGCGTCATCGCCTTCCGGCGCAAGGCCAAAGATGGCCGGGAGTTGGTGGCTGTGTGCAACTTTGTGCCGGTTCAGCGGGACAACTACTGCATCGGCGTGCCCTATCGGGGCACCTGGGCGGAGGTGTTCAACTCCGACGCCAAGGAGTTTGGAGGCGGCGGCGTAACCAACGGAACCGCTATCAAAACCCAGGACGTGCCCATGCACGGGTGCGACCAGAGCATTTCCCTGACGCTGCCGGCCGATTCCGTGTTCTTCCTGGAGTGTGTGAAAAAGACACCCAAAAGGGCCCGTCGGACCCCTGCCCAAAAAACTGCTTCCAAGACGGCCCCCAAGGCAAAGTCCCGGACCACCCGGGGGAAAAAGGCCCCGGCGAAAAAGGAAGCGTAACCATTGTTAGGAGAAGCATCCTGCTTTCCCTTTTCCAAGCTCACTCCTGTGGGAAGGCGCTGCTTTTGCAATATTCTTGAGAATTAGGAGGACGCTAAAATGTTACCCAAACAAGAGGTTGTGGCCATGCTGCTTGCCGGCGGCCAGGGCAGCCGGCTGGGTGTTTTGACGAGGAACCTCGCCAAGCCCGCGGTGCCCTTTGGCGGCAAGTACCGCATCATCGATTTTCCCCTTTCCAACTGCGTGAACTCCGGCATTGAGACGGTGGGCGTGCTCACCCAGTATCAGCCTTTGGAGCTCAACGATTACATTGGAAACGGCCAGCCCTGGGATTTGGACAGCAACAATGCCGGCGTGCACGTGCTGCCCCCTTACCAGAAGCAGAAGAAGACCGACTGGTACAAGGGCACTGCCAACGCCATTTATCAGAACATTCCCTTCATTGAAAGGTATAACCCCGACTATGTGGTGGTCCTGTCCGGCGACCATATTTACAAGATGGATTACTCCAAAATGCTGGCGTTCCACAAGGAGAAAAACGCCGCCTGCACCATCGCCGTGTACGAGGTGCCCATGGCGGAGGCCTCCCGCTTTGGCATTTTGAACACCAACGAGGACGGCTCCATCTACGAGTTCGATGAAAAGCCTAAAAAGCCCAAGAGCAACAAGGCGTCCATGGGCATCTATGTTTTCACCTGGGAGAAACTGCGCAAGTACCTGGAAGAGGACGAAGAGGACCCCAAGAGCCAGAACGACTTCGGCAAAAACGTGCTGCCTGCCATGCTCAATGCTGGTGAGAGCATGTACGCCTACCGGTTTGAGGGGTACTGGAAAGATGTGGGCACCATCGAGAGCTTGTGGGAGTCCAACATGGACCTGCTGGATCCCAATGTGCCCCTGGATTTGAACGACCCTGAGTGGCGCATCTATTCCCGCAACCCGGTGATGCCGCCCCATTATGTGGCCAAGGGAGCCGCCATCCAGAACTCCCTGGCGGCAGAGGGCTGCAACGTCTACGGCGAGGTGGACTTCTCCGTGCTGTTTGCGGGCGTGTATGTAGCTCCCGGCGCTGTGGTGCGGGATTCTATCATCATGCCCGGCGCCCGTATTGAAGAGGGCGCCACCGTACAGTACGCCATTGTGGCGGAGAACTCTGTGGTAGGGGCCAACTCCGTGGTGGGCCAGCGGCCTGAGGACATGGAAAACAAAGACGACTGGGGCGTGGCCGTCATCGGCCCGGGCTGCACGCTGGCTCCCGATTCGGTGGTGCCCCCCAAGGCTATGATCGACGCTGAGGAGGTGGCGAAGTAATGCGCGGCAACGACGTAATTGGCATTCTGTTTGCCTATGTACATGAAGAGCGGGTGCGTGAACTGACCCAGAACCGGGTGATGGCTTCTGTGCCCTATGGCGGCCGCTATCGTTTGGTGGATTTCCCCCTGTCCAACATGGTGAATTCCGGCATCAACAAGGTGGGCGTCATCACCGAGCAGAATTATCAATCCCTGATGGACCATTTGGGCTCGGGCAAGTCCTGGGACCTGTCCCGGAAGCGGGAAGGCCTGTTCTTGCTGCCCCCCTTCGGCGCAGAGACCATGCGCACCGAGGGAAAGATCAGCTCCCTGGCCTCCATCATGCGGTTTTTGCGCAACTCGAAGGAGGAGTATGTGCTCCTCTCCGACTGCGATACTGTGGCCAACATCGACTATAAAGAAGTGTTTGCTCTGCACACCGCCAAAGAGGCGGACATCACCATCGTCTACCGCCACGGCACCTCTCCCGATACGGATAAAAACGTGGTCTACACCGTGGACCCCGAAGGCTTCATCCGGGACATGGTGGTCAAGCGCGGCAGCGATACGGACTGCAACTTCGGCATGGGCATGTGCCTGATCAGCCGCAAGCGGCTGATGGCCATGGTGGAGGAGTGCATGAGCCGCAATCTCTACGACTTCGATCGGGACCTGCTGCAGCGCAATTTGCCGGATATGCGCGTCTGTGGGTACGAGTTCACGGGCTCTGCCTACTCCATCTCTTCTCTGGGCAGCTATTTCAAGGCCAACATGGCCCTGATGGACCCCAAGGTGCGTGCCCAGCTGTTTGAGCCCAGCCGGCCTATCTACACCAAGGTCCGGGACGACATGCCCGCCCGGTATGGACTGGGTTCCCAGGTGTCCAATTCCATCATTGCCGACGGCTGCCTGATTGAGGGCGAAGTGGAAAACTGCGTGCTCTTTAGAGGCGTGCAGGTGCACAAGGGCGCCAAGCTGCGCAACTGCGTGATCATGCAGGACGCTGTCATCGGTGAGAACAGCCGTCTGGACTTTGTGGTGGCGGATAAAGACACCATTTTCGATCCCAACCGCACCTTGATGGGATACCAGACCTACCCGGTGTTTGTTGCGAAAGGCAGCAAAGTCTGAGTGGGACTTTCTCCGCTTGGCTCACGGCGGGGCGCCCCCCGTTTTCGGGGCTTGACGAAACTTGTGAGCGGAAAGGCTATGGTAGATCTACATGAAGGTATTGTTTTGCGCCAGTGAGGCATTGCCCTTCTCCGCCACCGGCGGTCTCGCCGATGTGGCGGGCTCGCTGCCTCAAGCTCTTCGCGCCCGGCTCGTTGGCTGCCGGGTTGTGATACCCTTGTACGACGGCGTTCCCCAAGAGCTGCGGGATCAGATGCGCTTTGTCACCAGTATCAGCGTGCCGGTTGCCTGGCGGCGCCAGTACTGCGGCATTTTCGAGGCCAAGGTGAACAACGTCATCTACTACCTTATTGACAATCAATACTACTTTAAGCGGCAGGGCATTTACGGCCATTTTGACGACGCGGAGCGGTTTGCCTTCTTCTCCCGCGCCATTTTGGAGATGCTGCCCTACATCGACTTTAAGCCCGATATTATCCACACCAACGATTGGCAGACCGCCTTGGTGCCGGTGTACTACCGGCTGTTCTACGCCAACAACGAGTGGTACGCCGGGATTAAGACCCTGTTCACCATTCACAACATCCAGTACCAGGGCCAATACGGCAAGGAGATTCTGGAAGATGTGTTCGGCATCCCCAACTACGAAAGCTCCCTGCTGGAGTTCAACCGGGATGTGAACCTGATGAAGGGCGCCATTGAGTGCGCCAACTGGGTTTCCACCGTGAGCCCCACTTACGCCCAGGAGATCTTGGACCCCTGGTTCTCCCACAAGCTGGATCCCATCCTGCGGGAGCGCAGCTGGAAGCTCTCCGGTATTTTAAACGGCATCGACACCGTCAACTACGACCCGGCTACCGATCCCAATATCTATGCCCACTACTCCAAGGAGGACAAGGCCAATAAAGCGGTCAATAAGCAAAAGCTCCAGGAGCGTCTGTGCATGGAGCAAAATCCGGACCTGCCCATCATTGGCATGGTGACCCGGCTTGTGTCCCATAAAGGGCTGGATTTGGTGAAGGAAGGCATTGACAATGTGATGGAATACTCCAACGCCCAGTTTGTGGTGTTGGGCAGCGGCGACCTGGAGTACGAAAACTACTTCAAGTGGATGCAGGAAAAGTATCCCGGCCGGTTTGTCATGTGCCTGGGCTTTGTGCCGGAGCTCTCCCGCAAGATTTACGCGGGGGCGGATATTTTCCTGATGCCCAGCAAGTCTGAGCCCTGTGGCCTATCCCAGATGATCGCCTTGCGGTACGGCACCATACCGGTGGTGCGGGAGACCGGCGGCTTGAAGGATTCCATCACCGACAGCGGCGATGGTCAGGGCAACGGCTTCACCTTTAAAACCTACAACACCGGCGATATGCTGCACTCTCTGCACCGGGCTATCTACACCTACAACTCCGACAAGGAGGGCTGGAATGTTCTGGTAGACCGGGCCATGGGCTGTGACAACAGCTGGGGCAGATCCGCCAATGAGTACATCCGTCTTTACAAACAGATCCTCAAGGGCTGACCTTGTGGGTCACTGCATACCCTATCTCTAGATAAAAGACCCTGACGCCTCCCCGTCGGGGTTTTTGTTGCTGCCTTCAGGCTTAATACCCCCCCTGGTTCTGCCAGGGGTAAAAAAGCCTTGGCAGATATATTTAGGGAAGCACATGCAGAAAAAAAGAGGCGCAAAAGTGCCTTACCCCGCAAAGGGGCGCGGAGATTTCCGCGCAGGATAGTCCACTTGCAGAAATAGACCGGGAAGGGAAAATAACTGGTTTACCAGTCGCAGAGCAAGCGATGCGATGATAGTTCTTTAATACCCCTCCAGGGGTCTGTGCGAACCACTCGTTTACTAGTGGTTTTGATTTTATGCCTCCCTTTTGCAGCGGGAGGAAGCTGCAAAAACTTCCCATTTGTCCAAGGAAAGAAACTTGTAAGAAGTGAGAAAGCTTTAGGAATGGCGCGGAGAACGGGTCCCTTTCCAAGAAATCCTACGGGAAAGGAAGGCGCTTTTGGTTGTGCCTGGTGTCGAATCGTGGTATAATAACCGCAGAAAACTGCAAGGTGGGATACAGGGCGGCTTTCTTCTGGAAAGGGTGCCGCCTTCTTAGGGCATGTGTCCATTCCACCGTAGGTGTGGGAGATTTTCCCTCTGCAAAACTTTATCCGACAACAAAGGAATCCTTTGCTTATGATAGAAACCACTTGGAAAAAAAGAGCGGCCGCTCCCGTGGGAGAGGTTTTGGCAGCTTTGCTGCTGGTGCAGCCCCTGCTGGACGTCTTCTCGTATTTTATGGGGTTGGCGGACGCCACCTGGATCACCACCGCGCTGCGAACGTTTCTGCTGGTGGCTGTGTGCGTTTACGGGTTTGCGCTTACAGAAAACCGGCGCGTTTACTATGGGATGGCCGGTGTTGTAGGAGGGTTTTGGGTATTGCACGCTCTCAACTGTCTCCGGCTGGGCTATCAGGACCCGGTAGGGGATGCGGCGGAGTATCTCAAGCTGGTGCAATTTCCCCTGTGGGCCCTTTCTTTCATCACCTTTTTCCGACAAAAAGAGAAATTGAATACCCAAGTGATAGGCATGTTGGCCGTAAACTTTGGAACCATTTTGGGGATTATCGCCCTTTCCTATGGGGTGGGACACCCGGTCTACACCTACGAATATCCAGACCGGGGGGTATTCATCGGCGTTCTCGGCTGGTTTGGGGTGGCCAATTCCCAAAGCTGCATTTTAACGCTGCTGCTGCCGCCTCTGCTTTTGTGGGGGTTGCGCACAGGGAAGCTTTGGCTGTTTAGCCTGTGCTGTGTAGGCGGCTTTGGTTTGCTCTACCTTACGGGAACGCGGCTTACCTATTACGGGGCGCTGTTAATTGGCATTGGTTTTTTGGTTTTGCTTTTGCTCCGGCGCAGACAGCTGCTGTTTTGTATTCCCTTGGGGATTGCCGTAGTAGCCTTGCTCCTGTGCCGCGATTTCTCCCCTATGGCGGAACGGCAGGCCCTCACAGGAAATTCCTACAATGTCTACCAGGAAAAAACAGAGGAGATCATGGGGGAAGACACAGGGTATGTCCCAAAAGAGGGCGAAGAGATCCCTCCGGAAATCTTGGAGAAAATTACCCGGGTTTATACGGAAATTTACAACCAACCAGGCGTGTATGGGGAAGTCCTTTTGGCAGACCTCATTGACCAGTTTGGCTTAGAGACCGTCATGGAGCAGTACAACTATTCCACGGATCCTGCCGATTTGCAAAACGGCCGCAATATTAAATTGAACTTTATGGGGTTGATGTGGAATAGGCAGGATTTCCTTACGCAGGTTTTTGGTATGGAATATGCCAATTGTTGGGTTGGCAACGTAACGTATGACCCTGAAAATGACTGCTTGCCAGTCCTCTACTATTATGGCTATTTGGGTGCTCTCCTGTACGCGGGTTTTATCGTCTATTTTGTGGGAACCTCTTTGAAAGCGCTGTGCAAGGATTGGCGCACCGTTATCTCTGTGGAGTTTGCCACGCCGGTCATGATGCTTGGCATGATGCTGGGAGCTGCACAACTTTCTGGAAATGTATTTCGAAGGCCCAGCGTGACGGTCTACGGATCGGTGGCAGCGGCGCTGCTGTTTGTATGGCTGCATCCTTCCGGCAAAGAGAACATGGGCCGGAATAGGGCAGGGGGAATATGGTGGAAAAAGAAAAAGACCGGGGGGAATGGGTTATGAAGCAAGGAATGGCAGCCGTGAAGGCGGCTTTGGAAAAGAAGCTCTCCTGGATTGTGGGAGCCATTGTGGTGATACAGCCTCTTTTGGATGTGCTGTCCTACTTTTTGCAGGAGATAGGCAGCAATTCCTTGACCACAGCGCTGCGCTTTTTGATGCTTGCCGGCGTGGCTCTTTTGGGCTTCCTGGTGAGCGACCGAAAAAAGCTGTACTTTATCTTCTACGGTGTGGTGGTGGTGTACTGGATTGCCCATATGCTCAACTGTTTTCGAGTGGGCTACCAATCGCCGGTGTCCGACGCGGGGGCATTTTCTCGCATTATGAATTTTCCTGTTTTCGCCCTCTCCTTCATCACCTTCTTTGAAAAGGGAAAAGATGTGCGCCGGGTTGTCGTCTGGGGGTTTGCCATCAACTTGCTCACCATGGTGCTTTTTACGGTTCTGCCTTGGGCCACAGGAAACCCTGTGTACACCTACGATGAACTGTACATTGGCGTCATGGGTTGGTTTGCGGTGGAAAATTCCCAGAGCACTATTCTTGTTTTGGTGGCGCCTGTGGCTATTTATGGCGCGTACCGGCTGAAAAAGTATCCTCTGTTTCTCCTGGCGGTTCTCTTAAGTTTTGGCATGCTGTTTGTGACCGGCACAAAGTTTACATTTTATTCGATCTTCATCATTGCCGGCGCGTTTATTTTCCTCTTTGTGATGAACCTGCGGAAACAATCCATTCGCTATGTAACGCCTTTGTTAGCGGTGCTGGTGTTGGTGGTGGCTTTCCGGCAGTATTCCCCCATGCAGCAGCGGGAGAGCCAATACGCCTATTCCCAGGGGATCTACCAGCAAATTGTGGAAGACGGCCTGCGCAGCAGCGGAACCGATGCGGAGACCCTCGAGGCCATTCGTCAGGAAGTGAACCAGGCGAAAGAGGACTCTTCTTCCAACAAACAAAGCAGCAACTCTGGCAAAGAGACAGAGGAAGAGTACGCAGCCGAGACACGCTTGGGAAGAATGCGGGAAGGGCTGATCAGCGTCTACACAGACCCGGATGGCTATGGCCCCATCTTGGAGGATATGACCGAACGCTTTGGCATTTACAATGTCATGGAGATTTATGACTACACTTCCGCGTCCTATGTCCTCTCCGACTTCCGTGTGCTGAAGTCCCGGTATGCAGAACTCATGTGGGAGGAAAAGGATACGTTCACCCACCTGTTGGGCTCCGAGGCGCAGGATATGATCACAAGCGGTTTCAACTACGATTTGGAAAACGACTTTCCTGCGGTGTTCTACTCCTGTGGATACGTTGGGTTTGCGCTCTACATGCTTTTCCTGCTGGCCTTCTTTGGAATGATCTTGCGGGCTTTTGCCTTGGATGTGTCCGCTGCTTGGCAGGAACAGAAAGGCAAAAAACGTCGATCCCGCGTTTTGGGGGCCTTGGGAGGGGGCATCCAACGGTTCCTTACGGTGGAGATGGGCGCTGTAGGTATGACCTTCCTGTTGGCCGTTATTTCCGGTCTGATTTCCGGCAACACGTTGCGGCGGCCCAACGTCACCGTCTACTTTGCTATTTCCGCTGCGTATTTGTGCTACCTGACTTTTCTGCAGAGAAAAGAGCCTCTTTTTCCACGAAAAAAGAAAAGGTTGACCGATTGAAAAACACATTCTAATACAAAAAGACCGCGGAAAACCCGCGGCCCGCGGCCTTTTTGCTTTAAATGAGGATGTATTTTAGAAGACGTATACTCTAAAGAAACACCGACCCGGCGCCAGGGAGGTTAGCGCAGGGAGGTGGGCAGTGCCATGCCGTTCAGGTTCACATAGCACAGGTCCTGCCGGGAAGCTTCCCGAGCAAAGCGCTCGAAGTCGCTCTTGCGGCCCACTGCCCGGCGGGCAGCCTTCCGCTCCTCGTGGGAAGCCTTGTTCAGCTTGCGGGAAGTGTAGATGGTTTCTGCTCTGCTCATACTATAGGACTCCTTTTCGGTTGTAATCGTTGGGTGGGTTACAGCTTCTGCCAGCAGGGGAGAGCTGCACTGCTCACGTTCACGTGGCTCAGGTCCCGGTGGGCGTTGTCTTCCACGAACCGGTCCAGGTTGGTCAT
>CAJFEW010000035.1 GCA_904374805.1 uncultured Neglectibacter sp. | reverse complement strand
ATCTGTCCAAAAAGCGTAAACGTGAGCTTTTGCTCGTTGCGTAACAATATTTGCTGATTTCGGGTCCTATTTTTTCATTTTTACTTTACAGTGCCGAAATACTCCCGGTTTATTCTTGGATATGCACCACGCCGTCCTCCACGGACAGCTTGCCCTGGCAGAACAGGGACACCGCCTGGGGCAGCAGGAGCCACTCGGCCTGCTCCATGACCCGGCGCTGGAGGATCTCCGGGGTGTCCCCCTCCTTCACCTCCACCGCCTTTTGCAGGATAATGGGCCCGCCGTCGCAGACTTCGTTGACAAAGTGGACCGTGGCCCCGGTAACCTTCACCCCGCGGGCCAGGGCCGCTTCGTGCACATGAAGGCCATAGTACCCTTTGCCCCCAAAGGCGGGCAACAAGGCCGGGTGCACATTGATAATCCGGTTGCGGAAGGCTTCCACAAAGTTGTTGCCGGTAATGGTGAGAAAGCCCGCCAGCACCACCAAATCCACGCCCCGCTCCTGCAGGGCTTCGATCAGAGCCTGGCTGTAGGTGTCCACGTCGGGATACTCCTTCCGACGCAGGGTGATGGCCTCAATGCCCGCCTGCTTGGCACGCTCCAGGGCGTAGGCGTCCGGCCGGCTGGCGATGACCACCCGCAGCTTGCCGTTTACAATCTGGCCAGCCTTTTCCGCATCGATGAGCTTTTGGAGATTGGTGCCCCCACCGGACACCAGCACGCCGATGTTCAGCACAGCACGACCCCCTCGTCGCCTTCCACCACTTCACCCAGGAACACGGTTTCTTCCCCGGCGGCGGCAAAGGCGTCCGCAGCAGCCTGGGCGGTCTCTTTGGAAACAGCCACGCAAAGACCAATGCCCATGTTGAAGGTGTTGAACATGTCCCGCTCCGGAATGTCGCCGGTCTTTTGAATCAGCTGGAAGATGGGCAGCACCGGCACGCTGGCCTTTTCCACCCGGGCGGTGAGGCCGGGCTTCATCA
Organism: uncultured Neglectibacter sp.; assembly: GCA_904374805.1. GTDB lineage: Bacteria > Bacillota > Clostridia > Oscillospirales > Acutalibacteraceae > Acutalibacter > Acutalibacter pullicola. The sequence goes on along the minus strand of CAJFEW010000035.1, from coordinate 18,556 downwards.
TGCGGGGAATGTTCTCATAGAACCCACCGCCGGTGATGTGGGAGACCGCCTTGATATCCGCCGCTTCCATGGCCGCCAGCAGGGGCTTGACGTAGATGCGGGTGGGCGTGAGCAGGGTCTCCCCCAGGGTGGCGCCCAACTCGTCGTAGTAGGTGTTTACAATGGCCTGGTCCTGGGCGAACATTTTGGCCACAGAGGCGGTCAAGTTCATGGCGGCGCCCACCAGGCCGTCGCCGCCCACGTTAGGCATATCCATGGCGCCGATGCCAAAGACCTTGCGCACCAAGGAGAACCCGTTGGAGTGCACGCCGGAGGACTTCACGCCCAACAGCACGTCCCCGGCCTGCAGGCGGGAGCCGTCCACAATCTTTTTCTTGTCCACAATGCCCACGGTGAAGCCCGCCAGATCGTAATCGTCGGGAGCCATCATGCCGGGGTGTTCGGCAGTCTCCCCGCCGATGAGGGCGCAGCCGGACTGAACGCAGCCTTCCGCCACGCCGGCCACGATCTGGGCGATCTTCTCCGGAAAGTTCTTCCCACAGGCGATGTAGTCCAAAAAGAACAGGGGTCTTGCCCCGCAGCACACCACGTCGTTGACGCACATGGCCACGGCGTCGATACCGATGGTGTCATGCTTGTCCAGAAGCATGGCGATCTTCAGCTTGGTGCCCACGCCGTCGGTACCGGAGACCAGCACCGGCTCCTCCATGCCGGACAGGTCCGGAGCGAACAGGCCGCCGAACCCGCCGATGCCGGAGACCACGCCGGGAATTACCGTGCGCTTGACGTGCTGCTTCATCAGCTCTACCGATTGATACCCGGCGGTCACGTCCACGCCCGCGGCTTTATAGCTGTCGCTGTAACTGTTCAGATGGCCGGTTTCCGATGCGGCCAGCTTGTTTTCCTCGGTCATAGGGAAAATCCTCCTTCTCTTTTGTCGGAAAGGCGCCTTACAGGGCCCAGTTCCCGTTGGTGAATACCGGCACGGCGCGGCCGTCCCGGGTGTAGCCGGTGATGTTCAGTGTCTCACAGCCGATCATAAAGTCCACATGGATGATGGAGTCGTTAACGCCCCGCGCCTTCAGCTCCTCTGGGCTCATGGTGTCAAAGCCGGGAATAACCTCGTTAAAGCCCCGGCCCAAGGCCACGTGGCAGGCGGCGTTCTCATCGAACAGGGTGTTGTAGAACAGGATGCCTTGCTGGGAGATGGGGGACTCCACCGGCACCAGGGCCAGTTCCCCCAGCATGGAGGCGCCCTCATCCATAGCGATCATTTTTTCCAGCAGTGCCTGTCCCTGCTTGGCCTGGCAGGAAACCGCCTTGCCGTTTTGGAACGTGATGGAGAACTGGTCAATCAGGTTCCCTTGGTAGGAAAGGGGCAGAGAGGAAACCAGGGTCCCCTCGCAGCGGCCCCGCATGGGCGAGGTGAACACCTCTTCCGTGGGCATGTTGGGGTCGAAGAAGGTGCCGTCGGGCAGCGTGTCCCCGCCCCCGTGCCACTGGGCTCCCGGAATGAGCCAGCACTTGAAGTCCGTGCCATTGGGCGCCTGGTAATGGAGGTAGTCCAAATCCAGGGCGTTGAGCTTTTCACAGTGGGCTTTCAGCTTGGCGTCGTGGGCTTCCCACTCTGCCATGGGGTCGTTGTCCTCGGTGACGCGCACCGTCTGGAGGATGGCCTCCCACAGCTTCTCCACAGCCACGCTGACCCGCTCCCCAGGGAAGACCTTCTTGGCCCACTTTTTCGAGGGCACGGCGATGATGCACCACTGGTACTTGTTGTCCAGGGCGTCGTGGTAGGGCTTGAGGGTCATGCCCCGGGCGGCGCTGGACTTCTGCATCTTCTCCACGTTGACGCCCTTCAGGCCGTCCGGGTCTGCGGAGGAGATGTGAATCACGGCGGGCAGCGTGTCCACGTAGTGCTGCATGCGGGCCTTTTCCCACTCCGCCACCTGGGAGAGCTGGGTCAAGGTCTCATGGCGGTACTTCAGCTTGGTGCAAACCTGGTCCTCCCAGCGCATCTCCACCCACTTGGCGCCGGCGCGGTAGGCTTCCTCGGCCACCATCTGGGCGAACTCGTGCTGCTCCACCTGGGCGTAGATGACGCAGCCCTGGCCCTTTTTCAAATTGGCCCCCCGGCGCACCGCCAGCTGGGCATACTTGCGCATAACCGTTTTCTTCATAGCGTTCCCCTTTCCCGCCCCGCAGAGAAAGGGGGCGAATCCAAAAGCTTTTTCCGCGGTTTTACAGCGCGGCAACCTTCTCCTGAAGGGCAGCGTCCTTCTTGGCAATGCCTTCGGCAATGTCCGCCTTCATCTGGAGAAGCTGAGCGGCCAAGTCCTCGTCGGAAAGGGCCAGCATCTGGCAGGCCAAAATGGCGGCGTTCTCCGCCCCGTCAATGGCCACGGTAGCCACAGGAATGCCCGAGGGCATCTGCACGGTGGACAGCAGCGCGTCCAGACCGTCCAAGGTGGAGGACTTCACCGGAATGCCGATGACCGGCAAGGTGGTGTGGGCCGCCAGCACGCCGGCCAGATGGGCCGCTTTCCCCGCAGCGGCGATGATGACGCCAAAGCCCTGGTCCCGGGCCGTGCGGGAGAACTCCGCGGCAGCATCGGGAGTGCGGTGGGCGGACATGACCTTCACCTCCACCGGGATGCCAAAGCCCTTCAGCCGCTTGATGGCAGGGGCCAGCACCGGGAAGTCGCTGTCGCTGCCCATAATAACCGCTACTTTTTTACTCATTCTCCATCCATCCTTTCCAGAAAAAGAAACATTCAGTAGAAGTATACACGGAAATGGCAAAAAGCGCAAGGTTTCCCCCTCTCATCCCTGGAAAAAAGAAGGGCGTGCTGCAAAACACATGGTGCAGCACGCCCCTCTTCTCAAGAACCGGTGTGGAGCCGCAGAAACGTCACATTGACCTCCCCGTTGGGCCCTGCGGCCGAGCCGGAATAGGTCAGCGAAAAAGTGGTGGGCGCAGCCGCCTGGAGAATAAAGTGAGCCGATCCCCCTGCACTGGACCCATTGGCCGTGGTGGCAAAATAGACCCCTGTTTCCAGGTGGGGCGTCCCATTGTAGCTGGGAGTAACCTGCAAATACCCCGGCTGGCTGAGAGTGGCGGAAATCCTGTAAGAAACCAGGTATGCCCCCGCCTGCAAAGACAAAACCGAAGCGCTCTGCTGGGCAATCGCTCCTGTTCTGTCCTCCACGCCGGGGAAAAAGTCGATGGCCTGGCCCGGCGTAAACAGCGCCTGATAGTTGTAAAAAAAGGCGGCGCTGTCGGGCAGAGTTTCTCCCGGCGGCCCGGTGACGCCCGTGGCGCCGGTGGGACCCGTGGGACCGGCGGGCCCTTGGACCCCCTGAGGCCCTGTGGGGCCTGGCATTCCGGGGGCTCCCGTTGGACCCGTGGGACCCGTAATTCCCTGGGCGCCTGTATTCCCTGCTGGACCAGGGGGCCCTTCCGGCCCCTGGGGGCCTGTGCTGCCTGCAGCACCTGTGGGCCCTCTCTCCCCGGGAGGGCCTTGGGGGCCTGTGTCCCCCTTTGGCCCGGGAGCTCCCGGAGGACCTGGGGGACCAGGGCAACACACAGGACAGGGTCTTCCGTAATAATAAGTGCGATCCATCCTTCTCCTCCCTCTATCCCATTCTGCTACTAGCAGACTATGCATTTCAAGGAGAATGGTGATAGGCCGCTTCTTTGGAAACACACCCTTACAAAACCCCTTCCCACCACCTTACCCAAAAAGCGAAGCGGGACTTTCCACGCCAAAGCTGGAGGAAAATTTTCCCCATTCCAGTACAAAGGGGCTGTTGCACCGTTGCAACAGCCCCTTTTGCTCTACGTTCTTATTCCAAGTTTTCTCCCAGCGTTCCCTGGTTTAAGGCGGTGAGATAGGCGTTGATAAAGCCGTCCAAATCTCCGTCCATCACGCCGTTGACGTTGCCGGTTTCAAAACCGGTGCGGTGATCTTTCACCATGGTGTAGGGCATGAACACATAGGAGCGGATCTGGCTGCCCCAGGTGATCTCCTTTTGCTCGCCTTTGATGTCGGAGATCTTCTCCAGGTTCTCCCGCTCTTTGATCTCCATCAACTTGGAGACCAGCATCTTCATAGCGACCTCCCGGTTCTGGTACTGGCTGCGCTCCACCTGACAGGACACGGTGATGCCTGTGGGAATGTGGATCAGCCGCACGGCGGAGGAGGTCTTGTTCACCTTCTGGCCGCCGGCGCCGCTGGCCCGGTAGACCTCCATTTTAATGTCCTCCGGAGGGATTTCCACGGTGTTGTCCAGCTCCATTTCCGGCATGACCTCCAGAGAGCTGAAGGAGGTGTGACGGCGGCCCGCCGCGTCAAAGGGGGAAACCCGCACCAGCCGGTGCACCCCCGCCTCACTTTTGAGATAGCCGTAGGCGTTCTCTCCCTCCACCATGATGGAGGCGCTCTTCAGGCCGGCTTCGTCCCCGTCCAGGTAGTCCAAGGTGGTGACCTTGAAGCCGTGGCGCTCGGCCCAGCGGTTGTACATGCGGAACAGCATCTCCGCCCAATCCTGGGCCTCGGTGCCGCCGGAACCTGCGTGGAATGTCAAAATGGCGTTGTTTTTATCGTACTCACCGGTGAGCAAGGTGGACAGCTTCATGGAGGCAATCTCACTGGTGATGGCTTCGATCTCCGCCTTGGCCTCGTCCACCAGGGAAAGGTCCTCGGCCTCATCGCCCATTTCAATGAGAGCCATGCAATCCCCCGCCCGGCTCTGCAGTTTCTGATAGGCTTCGTCCTTATCTTTCAAGGCGGCCATGCGCTGGGTCACCTTCTGGGCCTGCTCCATATTGTCCCAGAAGCCGGGCTCGGCGGACTTGTGCTCCAGCATTTCCACCTCTTCCCGGAGCTTTTCCAGGCCCAGGGCCTGCCCCAGGTCTTCCAGGGCTTTTTCCTGCTCTTCCAGCTCCCGTTTCAATTCTTCAAATTGCAGCATAGTTCACGGTCAACCTTTCACAATCGTATTCTCCGTCTATTATACTGGAAAACCCGCCGGTTGTAAACTGGTTTTCCCCCTCTCTGCGAAAGAATTGCCCGGCGCTTCTGGGGATCTGGCCCCACCATCCAGATAAAAACACCCTTCTCTTTGAGGCTAAAGTGTGAAAACTATTAACAGACTGAAAATTCCTGGGGTTTTCGTTGCGCTTTGCAGAAGAATCGTGTAAAATAAAGGGGACCGAATTGGAATGCTGTGAAAAAGGAATGGACCACTGTATGCTGGATTATACCGGAATTAAATGCCCTGTGTGCGGCAAGCCTTTCCGCTCCGGGGACGACATTGTCGTCTGCCCGGAGTGCGGCGCTCCCTATCACCGGGCCTGTTACCAGGAAAAGGGAAGCTGTATCTTTGAGGACCTGCACAAAGAGGGCAAGGACTGGAAACCTCCGGAAGAGCCCAAACCGGCAGACCCCCGGGCGGAAATCAAGGACCAAGAGTGCCCCGTGTGCGGCACCTTGAACGCCCACAGCGCCCTGTACTGCAACCGCTGCGGCGCGCCTCTCAAGGAGGAGGCTTCCTACGGCGGCCAACAGGCTCCGCCCCCTCCCACGTGGAACAGCGCGCCCCAGCAGCGCACAGGCTTTGGCGGGGCCGTGCCGCCCTTTGCCTTCGACCCCATGGGAGGCGTTTCCCCTGCGGAAGAGCTGGATCCAGGCGTCACCTTTGGGGATGCCTCCAAGCTGGTCAAACAGAACACCGGCTACTACATGCCTGTGTTCCGTTATATAAAGAATACGCGCCACAACAAATTCAACTTTACGGCGTTTCTCTTTTCCGGCGCCTGGATGCTCTACCGAAAGCAGTACAAGTACGGCGCCATCATCACCGTGCTCATGTTCCTCCTGTATCTGGGCTATCTCTGCGCCAACTTTTTTGTGGCCACCCCCCTGATGCTGGACTTGATGGAACAGGTGGGCGCGGACATTTCCCAGACCCTCAACCTGACCAACGACCAGCTGCTGGCAATCACCCAGATTATGATGGACCAGCCCCTGCTGTATCTCCAGCTTTCCCTGCCCATGCTCTGCCTGGCCGTGATGCTGGGCGTGATGATCTTTGTGGGCGTGCGCGGCAACAAGATGTACATGCGCCACTGTATCCGTACGGCCCATCGTGCACGGGCATCTGAAGGGGACTATTCCGCCGCTTTGGACGCCAAGGGCGGCGTGAACGTGGCCATTGCCATCTGCCTGCTGGTGTGCTATTTGATTGTAGCGAACATTCCCCTGTGGCTGTAAGCCGCTGCTGCGGGGGTGGAAATATCCGAATCTTACCTATCTAGGAGTTTCTGCGCCCCAGGGTAGGACGAACATGTTCGGATTCGTGCGCGACGCTGAAAAGGCGCCGCGCCTTTTCCAAAAAGGGACTCGTCCCTTGGCGAAACACTAGGATACGTTCCGGATGTTGCTCAACGCGAGACTGCCCCGGGAACTGCCCGTCCGTGCAGGCCCGGCAGAAAATCGCCGCAAGCTGTCCTTCCGGAAAGAAAAAGGAGAGGATTCTCTGTATGAAAAAAGTACGCAAAGCTGTGATTCCCGCCGCTGGGCTGGGCACCCGGGTGTTGCCCGCCACCAAAGTGATGCCAAAAGAAATGCTGCCCATTGTGGACAAACCTGCCATTCAGTATATTGTGGAAGAGGCCGCCGCCTCGGGCATTGAAGACATTCTCATTATCACCAACCGAGGCAAAGGCCTGTTGGAGGACCACTTCGACCGGGCTCCCGAGCTGGAACGCCGGCTCTCGGGAGATCCGAACAAGGCGGCCGTTTTGGAGCAGGTGGTGGGCATCTCCAAACTGGCCAACATTTTTTACGTGCGCCAGAAAGAGACCAAAGGCCTGGGCCACGCCATCCGCTGCGCCAAAGAATTTGTGGGGGACGAACCCTTCGCCGTGCTCTACGGGGACGACGTGATTTTAGGGGAAGATCCCGCCTGCGGCCAGCTGATCCGCGCTTATGAACAGTTTGGCAACGGCGTGGTGGGCGTGAAGGAAGTCACCCGGGAGGCCATTCAAAAGTATTCCTCCCTGCAGGTAAAACCCATCCGGGACAATTATTTTCTGTGCACCGATATGATCGAAAAGCCGAAGCCCGGGGAAGAGATGTCCCTCTACTCCATTCTGGGGCGCTGCGTGCTGCCCCCGGAAATCTTCGACATTCTGGACCAGACCCCGCCCGGGGCCGGCGGGGAAATTCAGCTCACCGACGCCATGAAAACCCTGGCCCGCCGGGACGGCATGACCGCCGTGGACTTCACCGGCACCCGCTACGACATGGGCAACAAACTGGGCATCCTGCAGGCCAGCGTAGAGGTGGCCTTAAACCATCCGGAAATTGGAACGGAGTTCCGGGCGTATTTAAAGGAATTGTGCAAAACACTGTAAGAGGCAAGCAGGGCTGACGGAACTTCCGCCGGCCTTTTTGCGAAAATATCTGGGCGGCAGCCTTGCTGCCATAAAGGCACGAGGGAGGCGCGGAAATGGAGCTGTGGGATCTGTACAATGCACAACGGAGGCTGGTGGGCGCAGATCACATCCGGGGAGAGAGACTGCCCGACAACTGCTTTCACTTGGTGGTGCACGTTTGGATTCGAAATCACCAGGGACAGTACTTACTCTCCCAACGGGCCGCCGACCGCCCCACCTTTCCCCTGCTGTGGGAATGTGTGGGCGGTTCGGTCCTGAAAGGAGAAACCAGTTTGCAAGGCGCACTCCAAGAGGTAAAAGAGGAGATGGGACTGACCTTGGATGGCCCCATCGGCCAGGTGGTCTTCACCAAAACCCGAGCTATTGCAGAGGGAAAAAAGTGCAACGACATCCTGGACGTATGGCTCTTTCCTTACCAGGGGCCGGTCTCTTTGGAAAACGCCACCACCCGGGAGGTAGCCCAGGTGCGATGGGCCACCCCTGCAGAGATTGCCGCCCTGTGGGAGCAGGGGCTGTTTGTGCCCACTTTGGACTATTTTTTCACGCTTCCCTCCCTGTGTTGAACCCTCCCGGCAGGGGAGTCCCTTCTTAGACCAGCACTATACCGGTGCTTTTCCCCTTCGACACAAACCGTTCTCCCATGATAAAGGAGTGATTGCATGTCTACCATTTACTTTCCCAGCTGCAATTTTACCAAGGCAAGCCCGGAAGCAGCCAAGCGCCTGCGGGCCTACATGCAGGAGAAAATGCCCGTGGCGGGCTGCTGCCGGGTGGACAAGACCCCCTACCCCGCCGGGGACACCGCCCTGTATTTCTGCCAGGCCTGCCGTGAGACCTTGGAGGCCAAGGAAAACAACCAGCTCCTGCTGGAAAACCTGTTTGTGTGGCTGGACAAGCAGGCGGATTTCCCCTGGCCCGACTACCGCGGCCTGACGGTGAACGTCCAGGACTGTTGGCGGGACCGGGGACACCCGGAGATCTTCCAAGCGGTGCGCTCCTGCCTGGGAAAACTGGGAGTCACCGTGGTGGAGATGGAGGAAAACCGGGAAAACTCCGTGTTCTGCGGCAACCTGCACTTTGAGCCGAAAAAGCCGGAGAACGTGGCCCTGGTGGCCTCCCGGCCCGGAGTGCCCCTGTACGAATATACCCAAGAGGAGCAGGCCCAGCTCTTTGCTGAGCAGGTGGAAAAATACACCGCTCCTCTGACAGTGACCTACTGCAACCGGTGCACTTTGGGAGTGCGCACCGGCGGCGGGAAAGCCGTTCACTTGATGGAGCTGTGTATGGGCGCCTACGGGGAATAAGCGGGGAAATTCTGAGAATTTCCTTGACTTTCTGGGGATTCGTGGTATAATATTTCCCGTTGATTTTCGTTTGTTTTTCAAAAACGAGACGAGATTTCATCCTTGCTCCGGGACAAACTGCAACAGCCCGGGGCCAAAAGACCAAAAGGAGGTGCAATACAATGGCAGAAGGAAAGAACCTGTATGAGACCGTCATCGTCACTTCCGCCAAGCTGGGGGAAGAAGGCAGCGCGGAGCTCGTAAACCGGTTCAAGGCTCTCATCGCAGAGCACGGTACTGTTGAAAGTGTTGACGATTGGGGGAAGCGCCGCTTCGCCTATCCCATCCAGAAGCAGACCGAAGGGTACTACACGCTGATCAACTTCCAGAGCAATCCGGAGTTTACGGCGGAGCTGGACCGGCGGTATCAGATTACGGACGGCATCCTGCGCACCATTATCATTAAGCGCGATCCCCGTCACGTAGCCGCCCAGAAGCCTCAGAAGGCTGTGGCAGCGGAAGAGAACAACATCGATGTGGAAGCCATTGCCGTGGAAGCCGTAGAGGGCGCCGCGGACGGTTCCGCTGAGTGATCTTACGAAAGCGAGTGCTTGAGAAATGCTGAATGTTGCCGTGATTATGGGCCGCCTGGCGGCCGACCCGGAATTGAGACACACCCCCAACGGCGTGGCGGTCACCTCTTTCACTTTGGCGGTGGACCGCAGCTATGCGCGGGCGGGCACAGAACGTCAGACCGACTGGATCGACGTGGTGGCGTGGCGGCAGACTGCAGAGTTTGTCTGCAAGTACTTCACCAAGGGCCAGTTGATGGCGGTTACGGGTTCCATTCAAACTCGAAATTATGAGGACCGCAACGGCAATAAGCGCAAGGCTGTGGAAATTCAGGCCACGGAAGTGAACTTCGCCAGCTCTAAGCGGGAAGGCGGCTCTATGGGCGGGGATCCGTCCTACGGCCAGCCCCGCGCTTCCGCACCGGCACAGCCCGCCGCTTTCAGCGAACCTGCTCCCGCCTATTCCAGTGGAAGCAGTGAGGACTTTGAAGAGATTCTGGGAGATGACGACCTCCCCTTCTAACTCCAGGCAGCCTGGGGCTGGGAGAAAACTCTTCCCACATTTTTGCAAAGGAGGCTTTTTGGCATGGCTGATAGACCCGAAAGAGAAGTCCGCCGCGGACGCAAGGGCCGTAGAAAGGTTTGCAGCTTCTGCGTGGACAGAGCTGAGTTCATCGATTACAAGGATGTGGCCAAACTGCGCCGTTTCATCTCCGAGAGAGGCAAGATCCTCCCCCGCCGTGTGACCGGCACCTGCGCCCATCATCAGCGCGCTTTGACCGTAGCCATCAAACGGGCTCGTCATCTGGCGCTGCTGCCCTACACTTCCGACTGATTTGTGTAGCGATCCAAGAGGCTTTCCCCTGGGGGAGAGCCTCTTTTCTCTTTACAAATGTACTTGGCGGGATTTGCCCCGCCCATCCTACGAAATCATCCGGGGACAGGCAAAAAACCTCTCCCCTTTCCCCGTTTGCAGCGGGTTGATACAAGGAGCGACCTATGAAATATTTTGACACACACATCCACTTTTTTCCGGACAAACTGGCGGGAAAAGCCCTGCCCAAGCTGCGGGAGATCAGCCAATGCGAAACATACAGCGACGGCACTCGGGAGGGGACCTTGAAAAACTTTGCCGCCTGGGGCTGCGCCGGAGGCATGGCCCTGCACATTGCCACCAACGCCCACCAGCAGACCTCTGTCAACAACTTTGCCAAAGAGTCCCAAGGGGGACCCATCTACTGTTTTGGCAGCGTGTACCCGTATGCGGAGAACGCCCTGGAAGAAATGAGAAGAATCCAGGAAATGGGCCTGTACGGCATTAAGTTTCATCCGGACTACCAGGAGTTTTTCATCGGGGACGAGGCGGCCCTGCCTCTCTACGCCGAAGCAGAGCGCTTGGGCTTGCCTGTGGCCTTCCACACAGGGCGGGATCCCCTCTCCCCCCAGTTGATCCACTGCCCTTCTCAGGTGCTGGGGAAAATCGCCGATCTATTTCCCAAGCTCACCATCATCGCCGCCCATATGGGGGGCATGGAGACGCCCCAGGAGGCCGCCCAGTACTTGGCAGGCAAGAAAAACGTGTATTTTGACACGGCCTTTGCCTCTCACTTTCTCAACGCCGCCCAGTTTACGGAGCTGGTCAAGCTCCACGGGGCGGATCGGGTGCTGTTTGCCACCGACTGCCCCTGGAGCACCCTGCCCGCTGAGCGGGAGCTTTTGGAAGCTGCGGACCTCTCCCCTGGGGAAAAAGAACGGATCGCCTATAAAAACGCGGAAGAGCTTTTTCAGATCACGATTTGACAACCGAGGGGAAAACAGGTAGAATAACAGAACAGGCTGTGATTCAGCTCTTTTGAAAGCTGTTTCCCAAGAGGCCGCCCTGGGAACAAATCTCAGGGATTTTTCCACGGGGGAATTTCGCCATGAAAAAACGTATGCTCCTATTGCTTGTAACCGCTTGCGCCGTGCTGCTGGCAGGCTGTTCCAGCCCCAACTCCTTGCAGATAGATTTATTCCACGGGTACGGGGAGCAACTGAAGCTGCTCCATCTAAATGCCAGCAACAGCGAACGGGAGGCTCGCATTCGCTCGTTTGCACAAGTGCTGGAGGAGTCGGAACCGTTGGAGAAGGACATCTCCCTTTTCGCCTACTACCCGGACTACCGGCTGGAAATTGAGGAAAACGGAGAGACCACTGCCGCCGTGGTAGACATCAACGGGGACTATGTGGAGTTTTATTACGAGGACGCAGAGCAGCCGGTGATTTACCGCTCAACCTGGAGCGCTTTGGAGTTTAACGCTCTGGTCAACCAGCTGTAAATTCCGTTTGCACAGACACAGAAAAGGCCCTGCCGCAAGGTGTTTCCCTGACGGCTGGGCCTCTTTTTATGTCTTTTCCTCCTCTGGCGGCACCGGGAGCACTTCCAACACGCCCCCGCAGGGGCAGAGATACCGCTCCGGGTGTTTCACCGCCTTGGAAAGGCGCCTGCGGGGAATCAGCCTGCCACAGCTGCGGCAGTGCAAATAGGCTTTCACAGGTTCTTCCCGCAGCCGCTGAGGCTCTCCCTCCAGAGCCACAGTGGTGCGAATCTCCATGCCCAGGGCTTCCCCTGCTTTGGCAGCGTATCCTTTCCAGCGCTTTCCGTGGTTTTGGCAGCCGTAACAAGTGTGGAGCAATTCGTGCACCAAGGTGACCCGCAGCAGTTCTGGATGATCCAAAATCCGAGCGGACACCTCAATGGTAAAGTTCCCGTCCTTCCCGATACAACAGCCCAGACGGCGCTGGGCCCGGCGGTTCACCGCCACTTGCGGGTGGATGTTGGAAGAGAGGGGAATGCCCAAAAGGCGCAGCTGCTTTTCCAAGCCGGCCAGCTGCTCGTTTAGCTCCTGCTGGGTCATAGGAGATTCCCCTCCCACTTAGCAAGCCTGCACCAGCCAACCTTTCTTTCGCCGGCAACCCTGTGAGGGCCAGGGCTCGCCCAAGACAGCGCCCACAGATTTCTTCCTTTCTCCATGCTGCACCACCCTTTCCCCGTATTCTTTGCAGGCATTAGTATACAGGAGCTTGGCAAAAAAGTCCACCTTCCTATTTTTTCTGCTCCATTTTATAGCGGTCCAACGCCTCCTGGTACACCTTGCGCCGGAAGCGAAAGCTGATTTCGAACACCAGGGCAATGAGGACAAACCCCGCCAAAAACACCCCCCAAAAGACCAGCCAATTCTGCAGGTCCGTCCTGGGAAACCACTGAAAGCCGATGGCGCACAAACTGACCACCACCAACATGGCCACCCCGTAGAACACCATGCGCCACAAATACGAGACGCGCTTTGTCCAACGGTTTTCGTAGAAAAAGACGCCCTGCAGCAAGGTGGCCAGCACACAGATAAAAAAGATCTCATACAGCCAGCCGCGGCGCATGGTTTCCTTCTGAGCTCCCCACAGGGAATAGAGAAGCACCGCCAACGTAAAGCTCACACACAAGTTCTCCAGAAACCTGGGAATCTGCTGCATCCATTTTTTCATGGCCTATCTCTCCTTTCCAACCATTCGGCTATGATTTTCCCAAACCTAGCTTGGCGCGGATTGCGGGCGCGTATTGCCGGGAAACGCCCACTACCTCTCCGGTTTCCATAGTCAGCCGCAGGCGCCCTCCCAGGTCGGGGCAGATGGACTGCACACGGCTGAAATTGACGATCATGGACTTGGCAGCCCGCACAAAGTCCCAGGAAGCCAGGCGCTCCTCCAGTTCATACAGGCGCAAAGGAGTCTCAAAAACCCCGTCCCGGGTGTAGAGGAAGGTTCGTTTGTCGACAGATTCAATGTAGAGCACCTGGGCAGCTTCCAAAAGGTAGGTCTGCCCTTCCCGTTCCCCTGTGAGTTTCTGTTCAAACGCCCGCAGAGCTGCCACCAACCGCATCACCTGGGGCGTGGCCTTCCTGCACCGGATCAGCACCTGGGTCTCGGCCAATGTCCCGTCCTCTTCCATGACGATTCTCATGGGCTCTCCTCCTCTCTGTAGCTACAAGAACAGTATAGCGGGGAAAAAAGCCCCACGCAAGGGCTTTGCACCCAGTGGGAGAAATCCCCTTCCAAGCTGCACAAAAGTGTCTGCGAAGTTTCCCAACTCGAGAAAAGCTACTCCTGCCATGAGCAAAAGATCCTCCGGCAATGCCGGGGAATCCTTTCCCTTCACCTCGCGCGACAAACACCAGAGCAGGAAAAATTCCAAACAAGGGAGAGGAAAGCCCCCCGGTGCGAGCCCTACGGGGCCCTGGTATTGCGACAAGCCTTACACCACAGACAGCCACAGCCGCTTGCCGCTCTTGACTTCGTTTCTTGAAGCTACTAGAATGGAAGCACAGAAGCTGAAACGCTTTCAAGGGGGAGAAAGTCCGATGAAGATAGAGACATACGTAAAACAGGCCTTTGTTGTACTCGGCAAAGAAGGGTCCACTTTGGAGGGACAAGGCTTCATACAAAGATTGTGGGCGGATGCAAACGCTCACTTCAGCGAAGTAGAGCCCTTTGCGAAAAAAGATGAACAAGGCCACTTGGTGGGAATTTGGGGAGCTATGTCCGATTTTTCCCATGCATACAAGCCGTGGGAAGACCACTTTAGCAAGGGGCTCTATCTTGCCGGCGTGGAATGCGTGGAGGACGCTGAAGCGCCCGAGGGATGGACAAAATGGATCATTCCAGGCTATGAATATCTGCGCGCGGAAGCTGAGGGGGAACACACCTTTTCGGAGGTGCTGGACTACATGCGGACAAACGAGATCACGTTGGTGGGGGCTGTCCACGATTTTTCCTGCCCCTCAAACGGCAAGGCCTATTTGTTTTTTCCCATTCGTGTTCTGTAAATCTGTAGACCGTACAAGAAGCCGCGGGGCTAAGCCCCGCGGCTTCTTACGCTGTTCTCTGCAGGAGACGGCGGATTCTGTCACACCTTCGCCCAGCGGATGGTTTTCCACTTATTGGTGCGGTACTCAAAAAGGAGGGCACCGCCGTGGAGATAGAGTCATCCCTGCACCTGCAGGCACAGCCCCAGCGTCCACCGGTCTCTTTCCAAGAAAAAAGTGCCCCTCCTTACAAAGGGACGCAGCACAAAAACGGCACACGGCCATTGGAAAGTGTTAACGAAAAGATACCCGCTACAAGCGCGGGCACAAAGATTCAGAATAAAGAAAACCTGCGGTGCGCGAATTGCTCACCGCAGGTGTGGTGGACCATCAGGGACTCGAACCCCGGACCGACCGGTTATGAGCCGGCTGCTCTAACCAACTGCGCTAATGGTCCTCACTAAAAGCCGCCTCGGGCAAATGGGGACATCTCTCCCCTTCCTGTCGGAAAGCGAGACGGTTCCTACCGTTTAACTTTAGTTATAGTACCATATCCGCAACCATTTGGCAAGTGTTTTCCGGTTCTGACGCTGCAAAACTTCCCGTCCCCTGCGCGGATTCCAGCCCTGCGTGAGGCGCCTTGCAAGGAATTCCCTTTTACCGGATCCATCCCTGAAAAACCGCCACTACAATCCCCTCTGCAGCTAAAAGCAGGCCCATCCAGCGGTCAGCCTGTTCCATACGAAATTGGCTCTCCCTCCATTTGGCAAGGCCAGCAAACAGGCACAGGGCGCCGTGCCACGCCATCATGCCAATCCACACGCCGGCGCCTGTCAAGACCAGCGCTCCTGCACCCGAAACCGGCACCATGTGAAGGACGGCACCGCCTACGCTTAGAGTAACCAGCATGCTGGGGCTGGTGAGCCCCAGCAGCAAACCTCCCAAAAAGCAGCTGCCAAATTTTGGCTCGTCTCTCTCCCAGGGAAGCTCCCTTTGGGGGCAGACCAGGCGGCCTATTCCCAGAGCCAACAGCAAAACGCCTCCTAGCAGGCCGCACACGGCTGTATTTTCCCGTAGCCAAGGCTGGGCTATCCCCAGAAGAAGCCAGCCTATTCCGCCATAGAGCAGCGCTGCCAGGGCACTTCCCCAGCCAGACGCAAGCCCAGCCCTTTCGCCATAGCCCTGGGCACGCTCCACCGTGCGCGCCGCACAAATCCCAGAGGGGACGCCAAATGCCACGCCCAACCCTATACCTTGCAACAATTCTATCACGCGCTGTTCCTCCCTTCTGTTTTCCGGCTGCTTTGCCCCTGGTACCTGCAGGTAACTTTTCCCAGGGGGTGCTGCGGCGTTACTCTCTTCTCTGGGACACACCTGCTCAAAGAAGATACAAACATCTGAAAAGCTTCGTTCCCACTTTCCCTTGTAGTATGCCGGAAACTGTCTCTTCCTGGAACTCTCCATTTGTTAGAAGGTAGTTACTTGCGGCTTTACGCCGCTTTCTTGTAGAAACCCTCGCCCGTTTGAGGTATACTGAAAAAACTCGGGAAAGGGGGGAAACACCATTGCCTACCACGCTGTCAGCCCTGCAAAAAGAAGTCCATGCCCTCACCGGAACAGAGGCGCATCCCTCATGGCCATTCAGGCCAACGACCCCTGCATCACGCTCGTAGCAGGGGGCTATCCTCTCTTTGTGCAGGGGAAGATTGCCGGAGGCATTGGCGTAGGGGGCGGCACAGAGGAACAGGACTGCCAAATCGCCGAATATGTAGTGTCCCAGTTTGAAAGCTTGGTGGGCTGATTCCAGAGAGAAACAGAACCGGCGCTGTTGTATACAGCGCCGGCTTTTCTGTTCCAATCTACCAAGGAAATCAGGAAAAAAGCTGCTTTGCTTTCTCCATGCGCTCCACCACAGGCACGCCAAAAGGACAGCGGCTCTCACAGCCACCGCAGGCAATGCAGTCCGCGGCCGTGGCGGACAGGGCCTGGTAGTGCGCACGCACTGTGGCAGGCACCTCCGGCTGCATAGCCGCCAGGTCGTACAGCTTGTTCACCATGGCAATGTCGATGCCCGCCGGGCAGGGGGCGCAGTGGCCGCAATAAGTGCACTGGCCGGAGTAGGCGTGGTGAGGCGCTTTGGCCAGCACGCTGGCGTAGTCCCGCTCCTCCTCGGTGGCGGTCTCGTAGGCCACGGCGGCGTCCACGTGAGCGGGGGTGTCGTACCCCACCAGGACGCTGGCCACCGCCGGCCGGGTCAGGGCGTAGTGCAAACACTGCACCGGCGTCAAGGCCACCCCAAAGGGAGAGGTGCGGGCGTCGAACAGACGGCCGCCGGCATAGCCCTTCATCACAGTGATGCCCACGCCCCGCTGCTCGCACAGTTTATACAACTCTTCCCGCACCGGGTCAATGCCGCCCAGGCCTTCCTTGTAGGTATCTGCAAAGTAGTCGTTCAAATTCTCGCTGGGGGGCAGCAAGTCAAAGGCAGGGTTAACGCTGAACAGCAGCATCTCCACCTCCCCGCTGAGGGCAGCCAGTTTGGCCACCTGGGGATTGTGGGTACTCATGCCAATGTGGCGGATCACACCCTTTTCCTTCTGCTCCTTCACATAGGCCAAAAACTCCCCGTCCATTACTTGGCGGAACTCCGTCTCACTGTCCACAAAGTGAATCATTCCCAGGTCGATGTAGTCCGTCTGCAGGCGAGTGAGTAAGTCCTGAAAAGCTTCCTTTACCTTGACCATGTCCCGGGTACGCACATACTGGCCATTTTGCCAAGTGGAACCAAAGTGCCCCTGAATGATCCACTTTTCCCGGCGGCCCTGCAGGGCCTTGCCAATGTTGGACCGCACATGGGGTTCCGACATCCAACAGTCCAAAATATTGATGCCGCAGGCCTCACAGCGGTCGATCACTGCCTTTACCTCTTCCTCCTTGCGGCGTTCCAGCCACTCTGCCCCCAGTCCAATCTCGCTGACCTGCAAGCCCGTTTTCCCCAACTCTCTGTAACGCATGGAACCATCCTCCTATTGTCTGGCATGGCCTCTCCTGTTTGCCCCGCCTGAAGTTGCCAGGTGCTCTTTTCGTCCAGAGAGAAGCCTCTTTCTTGATAGTATACCATCTCCTGAGCCCTGTGAAAAGAGCGGGAATTTTCCTTTTTTTCGACATTCTCTTTTTCCCTGTCCCAAGCCATGTTATAATACTCCCCAGAAACCACAGGCGCAGGTAGGCTGCTGTGTCCGAAGTCCTCCCAGCCTGCCTGGCGTTGTCTCACAGATTCTACAGAGGAGGCGTTTTGCCCATGCATCGGAAAATTGCAGCCAGGATCGTCCTTGTTCTCCTGCTGTGCAACCTGGGCTTTATCTGGGGAAATTCCTGGATGAGCAAGGACAGTTCTCACGCCTTAAGCAGCAGCGTGCTGGAGTATCTCCCCGCCTTTTTGGAGAACTGGTTTCCCAATCCGGAACAACTGGAACACCTGATCCGAAAGCTGGCCCATTTCTCCGAGTTTGCCTGCTTGGGGGCCTTGGGCTGCGGAGAGCTGCTGTTGCTTCGCAAAAAAAGCCTCCATTGGCTGGGGCATCTGGTGTGCGGCGGTTTTTTTGTGGCCGCCATAGACGAAACCATCCAAATCTTTTCCCACCGTGGCTCCCAGCTGCAGGACGTGTGGCTGGACTTTTCCGGTTTTGTTGTGGGCACGCTTCTGCTTTTGGCAGCAGTAGCTATCCGCCGTGCCTGGGTCAACCGACACACCCGTTGATATTCTTTGGGAAAATAGAGAAGGCAGGGCTGTTTACGCAACCCTGCCTTCCTTTTACAATGGTACACGATGCTTTTTCGTCAGATTGGAGATGCTTCCTTCTCTGCCGAAATACCTCTTCGAGAGATCAATCTGCCACATGCCCCTTGGCCCGGATGACCTCCACCACTTCATCCACATACTGCTGGCAGGTCTCCTGCTCAGGTGCTTCCACCATGACCCGGAGGACGGGCTCCGTGCCGGACTCCCGGACGAGGATGCGGCCGGTGTCGCCCAGCTTCTCCCCTACCTCGGCCACTTTGGCTTGCACATCCGGGTCCGCCTGGGCAATGGCCTTGTCGGTGACGCGGACATTTTCCAGCACCTGGGGATAGATGTGCAAGGGCGCAGCCAGCTCGCTGAGGGGCTTTTTCCGGGCCAGCATCACTTCCATCATTTTCAGGGAGGTGAGGATGCCGTCGCCGGTGGAAGCATACTTGGAGAAGATGATGTGGCCGCTCTGCTCGCCGCCGATGCGGGCGCCGCTCTGCTGCATATACTCATAGACGTACTTGTCGCCTACTTTTGTCTTGGCGTAGTCGATGCCCAGCTCATCCAGGGCCTTGTACAGGCCGAAGTTGGACATGATGGTGGTCACCACG
>CAJFEW010000034.1 GCA_904374805.1 uncultured Neglectibacter sp. | reverse complement strand
ATTGGCATCACCGGCACCAACGGGAAGACCACTGTCTCCAACATGGTGGAGGACGTGCTCACCCAGTGCGGGTATGAATTTACCTGCAACCGGTCCGGCACCAATGTGGCCACGGGGGTGGCCTCCAGTCTGATTGCCGACTCCACTTTGCTGGGAAAACCCAAGAAAGAGCTGGCGGTGTTTGAGCTGGACGAGCGCAGTGCCCCCCGGATTCTGCCCTATTTACAGCCGGACATTCTGCTATGCACCAACATCTTTCGGGATTCCTACAAGCGCAACGCCCACGTGGAGTTTATCTGGGAGATTTTGAACAAGTACATTCCCGCCTCCACCCGCCTGGTGCTCAACGGGGACGACCTGCTCTGCGCTGGGCTGAAGGAGGGGAATCCCCGGGCGTATTTTTCCATTGACCCCTTGCCCGGGGAGGACAAAAACGAGAACAACCTGGTGCAGGACCCCCGGGTGTGCCCCCGCTGCGGCGGAGCTCTCCAGTGGGAGTACCGGCGCTATCACCACATTGGGCGGGCCCACTGTGTCCAGTGCGGCTATGGCTCTCCCCAGCCCCAGTACCGGCTGACCCAGGTGGACCGGCAGCGGCAGGTGATGACCGTGCAGGCAGGCGGCGTGACGGGAGAGTTCCCCTTCCCCAACGGGAACATCATCAACCTGTACAACGCCCTCTCCGCAGTGGCTTTGCTTTCAGAGTACGGCCTGTCTCGCCAGCAGATTGCCCAGGGCATGCAGTCCCTGGCCATCACCGAGAGCCGCTATACGGAGGAGCTGGTGGGAGGCCGCCGGGTGATTTTCCACCTGGCCAAGGGCATGAACCCCATCGCCTGTTCCCAGGCTTGCGCCAACGCCCGGAACGCTCCGGGGAAAAAGGCGGTCCTGCTGTTTTTGGATGACTTCCACGAGGCGGCCCACTCGGTGGAGAACATCGCCTGGCAGTACGACACCGATCTGGAGCTTTTAAACGATCCCAGCATTGTCCAGGTGATCGAGGCTGGGCCCCGCCACTGGGACACCTACGTGCGCCTGCTGCTGGCAGGGGTGCCGGAGGAAAAGATGGTCCACGGGGAAGACATTCGGGAGGCGGCCCGCTCTCTTCAGGGGGAGGCGGTGGACACCGTGGTGGTCCTGTACGACTTGTATGCGGTGGACCTGGCCCAGGAGATCCGGCTGCAGCTGCGGGAACAGCTGCAGGCTCTGCCTCCGCTTCCCGGGAAGGAGGGAAAGAACTGTGAAAGTTGAACTGCTCTTTCCGGAGATCGCCAACCAGTTTGGGGATTTGGGCAACATGCGCTACCTGGCCCGCTGCCTGCCCCAGGCGGAATTTTGCGACACCCACTTGGGGGAGGAGCCCCGTTTCCTTCGGGAGCCTGTGAACCTGGTATACTTAGGGCCCATGAGCGAACAGGGCCAGGAAAAGGTGCTGGAGGTTCTGCGGCCCCATCGGTTTGCTCTGCAGAAGCAGCTGCAGGAGGGGACCCCCTTCCTGTTTACGGGCAACGCCTTGGAACTGCTGGGGGAGCGCATTGAAAACGAGGACGGCACCCGGGTGGAAGGCTTAGGCCTGTTTCCCCTGACCGCCCGGCGGGACATGCTGCACCGGCACAACAGCATTTTCCTGGGCAGCTTTGAAGGGGAGCCGGTCATGGGGTACAAATCCCAGTTCACCATGGCCTATCCCGGGGATAAAAGCCTGGGCCTGTTTCTGCGGGAGCGAGGCGTAGGGCTGAACCCCCGGTGTCCCTTTGAGGGGGTGCGGGTGCAGAACTTTTTCGGCACCTACCTGCTGGGGCCCCTGCTGATCAACAACCCGCCCTTCACTCGGTATCTGCTGCGCACCATGGGAGCGGGCCATGCCGCCCTGGCCTTTGAAAAAGAGGTGCAGGCCGCCTACGAGAAGCGCCTGGAAGATTTCAAAGCCAAAGCCTGAAGAAGAAAAAAGCCGCCGAAAAGGCGGCTTTTTTGCGCGTGGCGCAGGGCTACAGCTCCTGCTGGTAATGGACTTCCCCGCTGTAGGAAAAGCCCAGAGTTTCGTAAAACGCCCGGGCTGTCCGGTTGTCGTCCCCGGTGAGCACCGTCACCTCCCGGACGCCCTCCCGGCGGCAGGCAGCCAGAAATTGTTCCAGCAGGGCCCTGGCTACGCCCCGGCGCCGGTGTTCCGGCCGGACGTACAACTCCGTCACTTCGGCGGAGGGCTCTCTATAGCAGGCGGACCGTTTTAGCAAGCCGCACAGGAAGCCGGCGGGCTCTTCCTCCACAAAGGCCAGCAGCACCCGCTCCGGCCCCGGCTGCGACAGGGCTGCGGCGGCCTCCTCTTCCGAAGCCACGCCCTCTCCGTTAAACTGCCGGTTCAGCCAGGCAAACGCCCCGGCGTCCCGGGGGCCGGCGGCCCGTACGATGGGATGGAATTCCATACTCTCTCCTCCACAAAAAGGGGATCCGCCTTCCGGCTGCTCCCGTTTTTTTTATGCCATATTTGTCTTTTAGCAGGCGGAAACCCGGCCGGTTTGGGCGTCCAAACAGACCACGGCGCCGCTCTTGAGCAGGTCGGTGGCGTGCACCGGCTTGTCCATGGCCAGGCCCACAATGGCCGCATGGGTGTTGGTGCCCGCCTGCTCCGTGATGATGCCGGAACAGCGGCGCAGGTACTCCACAATGCTGTTGTTGGTTTCCGGGACCACCAGAATGTCCCCGTCCCGGAACTTTTTGGGAAGGTCCTCCAGGCGCTTGCAGACGCACAGCCGGGCGGAGACGGACTTTTCCGTGACGCTTTCGCCGGTGAGCAGCACGTGGCCCACCATGTGGACTTTCATCATGTTGGTGGTGCCGGAAACGCCCAAGGGCACGCCGGCGGTGATGACCACCAGGTCGCCGCTCTTGACCAGCCCGGTCTGTTCGGCGGCGTTGACAGCCCGCTCAAACAGAACGTCGGTGTCGCCCACCTCGTCAATGAGCATGGGCACCACGCCCCAGGAAAGGTTCAGCTGGCGCCACACATGTTCCTGGGTGGTGCAGCCCACAATGGGGTAGAAGGGGCGGAACTTGGACAGCTGCCGGGCGGTGACGCCGGACTTTGTAACGGTGACAATGGCCTTGGCGCCCAGGTCGTGGGCGGTGGTGCAGGTGGCGTGGGAGATGGCGTTGGTCACGTCGAAGGCCACGTCGCTGTTGTCCCGGGAATTGAAGCGCTTGATGTAGTTGATGCTCTCCTCGGCCTTTTCCGCAATGCGCACCATGGTCTCCAGGGCCTCCACCGGATACTTGCCTGCGGCGGTCTCGCCGGAGAGCATAATGCAGCTGGTGCCGTCGTAGATGGCGTTGGCCACGTCGGTGGCCTCAGCCCGGGTGGGACGGGGGTTTTTGATCATGGAGTCCAGCATCTGGGTGGCGGTGACCACCTGCTTGCCGGCCAGGTAGGACTTGCGGATCAGCTCTTTCTGCAGCACGGGCACATCCTCAAAGGGGATTTCCACGCCCATGTCGCCCCGGGCCACCATGATGCCGTCCACGACCCGGAGGATTTCGTCGATGTTTTCTACGCCCTCCATGTTTTCGATCTTGGCGATGATGTTCATGGTCTGGCAGTGGTATTCCTTTAAAATGTGGCGGATTTCCAGCACATCCTGGGCGGAGCGCACAAAGGAGGCGGCAATGTAGTCAAAGCCGTTTTCAATGCCGAAGATAATGTCGGACCGGTCCTGTTCGCTGATGAAGGGCATGGAGAGCTTGGTGCCTGGCACGTTAATGCCCTTGTGGTTGGAGACCCGGCCCCCGTTTAAAACCGTGCAGACGATGTCCGTTTCCGAAACGTGCTCTGCCCGCATTTCCACCAGGCCATCGTCGATGAGCACCCGAGAGCCTGCTTTCAAATCCTTGGGCAGGTCTTTGTAGGTGATGGAGACCACCTTGTTGTCCCCCTCCACCTCCCGGGTGGTCAAAGTGAAGGTGTCGCCGCCTGCCAGCTCAATGGGGCCGTTCTTAAAAGTTTTCACCCGGATTTCAGGGCCCTTTGTGTCCAAAATGGTGGCGATGGGCAAGCCCAGTTCCTCCCGGAGACGGGTGACGGCCTCCAGTTTTTTGGCCGCATCCTCGTGGGTGCAGTGGGAAAAATTAAACCGCGCGGCATTCATGCCGCCCAGCATCAGACGCCGCAGGACGCCTTCGTCCTCTGTGGCGGGGCCTAAGGTGCAGATGATTTTTGTTTTTCTCAGCATGGAACATCGTCCTTTCTTAATAGAAAAGTTGAGAGTGGGCCAAACAGCCCGCAGGTTTTTTGAAACGGTTTTGGGGAAAACTACTTTTCGCAGCCGTGCAGGCGCGGGTGCAATACCTATTTCTATTATACCATAGCTTGTGCCCTGCGTCACGTCCTTTTCACGCGTTTGACAAAAAATTAACGTTTCACAGGAAAGGAGGCGCCACAGGGTTCGGAGAGGGGGAGTGCAGAACAATGGGAGACCGGAACCGCCGGCCCTTTTGGATGGCCCTGGGGATCACGCTCTTTCTGCTGATTCTTGTGTGCGGCTTGGTCCTGGTGGACTACGAAGGCCGGAAAATGAGCTTTGGAGACAATCAACCGCCTCTGCAGGTGATCCATTTGCCCGGGGACCGGGCGCAGCTCTCCGTAAAAACATTGGGGTGGGAGGGCAGCTGGGACATAACGACCTTGGACCGTGCCTTTGACTTTATTTGCGATTTCTGTTGCCTTCCCCATGCATAAGAGGCGAAAGCGTTCTCCCGATCCGGCGGGGAAAAACTGGGGGTTCGGCCCTTGGGGACCCCTGGAAGCCGACCACCTTATGTGGTGGTTTGCAAGGTTTTTGTAACAATTTTGAAATAAATTTACAAAATAATTCTAATCAAGAAATATAAGCTCCTCTTCCTGGTTTACAATGCAACCTAGAGTCTTCTATGTCAAAGGGCGCAAGCCCGTGTTGCCTACGAAGGAGGAAGAGCTTTTATGGGCTTTTTTAAGAATAGAAAGCTGCGCAAGCGCTTGGGAGCAGGGCTTTTGGCCCTGTGCATGGTGACCATGACGCCTTTGGCTGTCTCCGCGGAGACAGTGGCGGAAATTCAGGCGGAGCAAGACCGGCTGGAGGCGGAGAAGCAGGAGCTGCAGAGCAAGCTGGACCAGCTGCGCAACGACGAGGCGGAAAAGCAGGCCTATCAGGACACCCTGCAGGAGCAGATCAATCTGGTGCAGGAGCAGATTGACACCACCCGGCAGAACATCAACGAGCTAAACGCCAGCATCAACGAGCTCACGTTGAAGCTGGACAAGTCCCAGGAGGAGATCCAGGGGACCATCGATGAATTTAAGGAGCGGTTGGTGGCCTTGTACACGGCCGGCAACGTGAGCACCTTGCAGATTTTGCTGGATTCCACCAGCTTGACGGAGTTCACCACCCGGGCGGCTTTGATTGAAAACATGACCGCTCATGACCAGGAACTGGTGGACAAGCTGGAGGCCTATGTGGAATCCACCAGCAGCGAGCGGGAGCAGGTAGAGGCTGAGAAGAACGAGGTGGCCGAACTGCAGAAGAGCCTGGAGAGCAAACAGGAAGAGCTGGACGCGCTCTATGCGGAAAATGCCAACGCCATTGCGGAGATTCAAGGGGCAGAGGGCGCCACGGAAAACGCCCTGGCTGCCAATGAGGAAGAGCTGGCCGCCAACGAGCAGGCCATGGTAGCGGCCATTGAGGCCCAGAAAGCTGCGGAAGAGGCAGCCCGCCAGCAGGAGGAACAGCAGCAGAGCGAGCAGGGGAACACCAACACCGGTGGGTCCAACGGCAGCGGCAGTGTGGACACGGGCAGCGGAGGCGGTTCTTCCAACTCCGGGAATTCCGGCAGCTCCGGAAGTTCCGGCGGGTCCGGCAGCAGCTCCAGCGGGTTCAATCCCATTTGGCCCCTGCCGGGTGTCTCCTACATTTCCGCTGGCTTTAACGGTTACCCCGGCCACAAGGGCCTGGATATTGCCGGTCCCTACGGCACCCCGGTGGTTGCTGCAGCGGACGGCCAGGTGATTGAGGCAAACGCCACGGACTCCTGGGGCCAGTCCTGGGGGTACTATGTGCTGATCTACCACAACGGCACCTACACCACCCGCTACGCGCACTTGAGCTCGGTGGCTGTGTCCTCCGGCCAGTATGTGACCGCAGGCACGGTGATCGGCTACGAGGGCGCCACCGGCAACGTGACGGGTCCCCACCTGCACTTTGAGGTGTATGAGAACAGCGTCCGGGTGGATCCCATGCGCTTCCTGTAAGAAACAAACACGCGAACAGAGGGCTTCCGCGAGAGCGGAGGCCCTTTTTGCTGCCTTGCGGCGATGGGAACCGTGCAGGGGCGGCAAACCGAACCATGGCACGTCAAGGAACGGGGCCGGTTTCCCCAAAGGCGTCCCACTGGTTTGCCTTTTTTCTTATTCGACTCACGAAAGGCCCTGCCTGTCCGTCTAATGGATAAAAGCCCCCTGGGGTGGTAGAGAGGATGAGACGGCATGGCAGTCGGGAGACAGAGGGAAAAACAACCCAGGAGGGTGTGGTATTTAAAGGTGCTCTGCGCCTTTGCGGCAGGGATGCTGGCGGTGCTGCTTCTCTCCCTCCCCACAGGGGCCCTGTTCCACATTTGGGACGGAGAAGGCCCGGCCCTGTATGAGGACACAGCGGGAGGACAGGGAATGGGAGTGGAAACCTCCTGTGTCCGGCAGGTGCTGGACGCCCCCTTTATTGACCAGCGGGAAAAATATCCCACCGGCTGCGAGAGTGTCAGTGCGGTGATGGCCCTGCAGTACGCCGGGGTGGATATCACCGTGGAGGAGTTTATCGATGGATATCTGCCCCAGGGGGAGGCTCCCCATCGGGACGGTTCGGGGACCTGGGTGGGGGCCAACCCCTGGAAAGAGTTTTTGGGCAGCCCCTACGAAGAGAGCGGCTGGGGGTGCTACGCCCCGGTGATCACCGGGGCCCTGGAGCGTGTGCTCCAGGAAGAAGACGGTGTTTCCCTAGAGGTGCGGGAGTTGGAAGGGGAAGAACTTTCCACCTTGTGCCGGGACTATGTGGAAAACGGAATGCCGGTGATTGTGTGGGCCACCATTTCCATGGAGGAGCCGGTGCCCTCCACCACCTTTGTGCTGGAGGATACAGGGGAGCTTTTCACCTGGATGTATCCCCTGCACTGCCTGCTTTTGACAGGAGAGTGTGGCGGCAGCTATCTGTTCAACGATCCCCTGGAGGGCAAGAACGTGGCCTATCCCAAGGAACAGGTGGAAACCGCTTATGCCGGTGTAGGCATGCAGGCCGTGGTGCTGGTTCCTGCCGGTTAAGGCTACTCCACTCCTTTTGACAAACCCACACGCCTTGTGTATAATGGCCCTAGAACCGGAGAAAATCGGAACGGGAGGAGGCGTGCATATGCAGCCGGTGGTATGGGCGGCAGCGGGAACGGGCTTTACCTGCCTGATGACGGTGCTGGGCGCCAGCGTGGTGTTTTTCTTTCGCAAAAAGGTGACAGCGGGGATCCAGCGGATCTTTCTGGGCTTTGCCGCCGGAGTGATGGTGGCGGCCTCTGTGTGGAGCCTGCTGATCCCCGCCATGGAGGAGGCGGAGTCCCAGGGCATGCCCGGGTGGCTCCCCACGGCGGGAGGGTTCCTGCTGGGGGTGGGATTTCTCCTGGCCCTGGACACTCTTCTGCCCCACCTGCACGTGGGGGCCGACCGGCCGGAAGGCCACACCTCCTCCTGGAAGCGCACCACCTTGCTGGTGTTTGCGGTGACGCTGCACAACATTCCCGAGGGCATGGCGGTGGGATTTTCCTTTGCTCTGGCGGCCCAGCACGGCGGCGATCCGGCCTTGTACACCGGAGCCCTGGCCCTGGCGCTGGGTATGGGCCTGCAGAATTTCCCGGAGGGAGCGGCCATTTCCCTGCCCTTGCGGCAGGAGGGGCTTCCCGCCTGGAAAAGCTTTGTTTACGGAAGCCTCTCCGGGGTGGTGGAGCCGGTGTTCGGCATTTTGGCCGTGTTGGTGGCGGGCAGCATCCAGCCCCTGCTGCCCTGGCTGCTGGCCTTTGCCGCCGGGGCTATGCTGTACGTGGTGGTGGAAGAGCTGATCCCAGAAGCCCACTTAGGGGAGCACTCCCACGCGGGCACCTTGGGTGTGATGGCCGGCTTCCTGGTCATGATGGTGCTGGATGTAGCCCTGGGATAAATCCATTGCTTTTTGCGGCAAAGGGGCGTATTCTAAAAGAAAACAACGCAAGGAGGCAGGAAAGATGGGAACCATTCCCACGCCGGATCAGGCCCTGGACCTGGTCCGGCAGTACAATCACGAGGAATTTCACCTGCGCCACGCCCAAACGGTGGGCTGTGTGCTGGGGTATTTGAGCAAAACCCACGATCCGGGCCGGGAGTCCTACTGGCAAACCGTGGGGATCCTGCACGACATCGATTTTGAGCAGTGGCCCCAGGAGCACTGCAAAAAGGCCCAAGCTCTGCTCCAGGAGCTGGATGTGGACGAAGGGGTGATCCACGCAGTGGTGAGCCACGGCTTGGGCCTTTGCTCCGACGTAAAGCCGGAAAGCCTCATGGAGCGGTACTTATTTGCAGCCGACGAGCTGACAGGGTTAATCGGCGCCGCGGCCCTTATGCGGCCCACGGGCTTGGAGGGCATGGAGGTCAAGTCGGTGATGAAAAAGTTCAAGGACAAGAAATTTGCCGCCGGCTGCTCCCGAGAGGTGATCTCCCAGGGGGCCCAACTGCTGGGACTCACGGTACAGGAGCTCATCGGAGAAGTCCTCCCAGCCATGCAAGCCATGCCCCCGCTTTCTTGAAAGAAAGCTTGGCAAAGAACTTTGCTTCGCGCTTGGGGCCGCTCGCTGACGCTCGGGCAGTGTGGGTCATGAGCGCGCGTTCGCGTGTTTCTACCTAGCTGCAGGAACGGAACTCCCGCCCTTGCCGTAGGCAAGAGGGCGGCTTGTCCTGCCCGGCCACGGGCCGGCTCGTCCTGCCCGGCCACGGGCCGGCTTGTCCTGCCCGGTCACGGGCCGGCTCGTCCTGCCCGGCCACGGGCCGGCTTGTCCTGCCCGGCCACGGGCCGGCTTGTCCTGCCCGGTCACGGGCCAAAAAAACACCGCCCTGGTGGGCGGTGCTTTTTTTGTCTCGTATTATTCCAATTCCAGAGCGCCGGTGTACAGCTGGTAGTAGGTGCCGTGCTGAGCGATCAGGTCGTCGTGCGTGCCGCGCTCAATGATCCGGCCGTGATCCAGCACCATGATGGCGTCGGAGTTCTGTACTGTGGAGAGCCGGTGGGCGATGACAAACACGGTGCGACCGGTCATCAGGGCGTCCATGCCTTGCTGCACAATGGCCTCGGTGTGAGTGTCGATGGAGGAGGTGGCCTCGTCCAGGATCATCACCGGCGGGTCGGCCACAGCTGCCCGGGCAATGGACAGCAGCTGCCGCTGGCCCTGGGACAGGTTGGAGCCGTTGCCGGTCAGGGGCGTGTCATATCCCTGGGGCAGGCGGGTGATGAAATCGTGGGCGCCAGCCAGCTTGGCAGCGGCCATACATTCCTCGTCGGTGGCGTCCAGACGGCCGTAGCGGATGTTGTCCATAACCGTGCCGGTGAACAGGTTGGTGTCCTGGAGCACCATGCCCAAACTGCGGCGCAGGTCTGCCTTTTTGATCTTGTTGATGTTGATGCCGTCGTAGCGGATTTTGCCGTCGGCAATGTCATAAAACCGGTTGATCAAGTTGGTGATGGTGGTTTTGCCGGCGCCTGTGGCCCCTACGAAGGCGATCTTCTGGCCAGGTTTGGCGTAGAGGCTGATGTTGTGCAGCACCAGCTTCTCCGGGCTGTAGCCGAAGTCCACGTCATCCAGCACCACGTTGCCCTGCAATTTGGTGTAGGTCACCGTGCCGTCCGCCTGGTGGGGGTGCTTCCAAGCCCACACATTGGTGCGCTCCTGGCACTCGATCAGGTTGCCGTCCTTGTCTTCCTTGGCGTTGACCAAGGTCACATAGCCGTCGTCCACCTCGGGCTGTTCGTCGATTAGGCCGAAAATGCGCTGGGTGCCTGCCAGGCCCATGATCACCATGTTCAGCTGGTTGGACACCTGGCTGATGGAGCCGCAGAATTGCTTGGTCATGTTCAGGAAGGGCACCAGAATGCTGATGCTGAAGGCCATGCCGGAGATGCTCAGGTTGGGGGCGCCGGTCATGAGCAAAATGCCGCCCACCACGGCCACGCATACATACAGCACGTTGCCGATGTTGTTCAGAATAGGCATGAGCATGTTGGCGTAGATGTTGGCCTGCTCTGCGTTGTGGAACAGCTCGTCGTTGGCCTTGTCAAAGTCGGCCTTGGCCTCCTGTTCGTGGCAGAACACTTTGATGACCTTCTGGCCGTTCATCATCTCTTCCACCACGGCTTCTGTGTTGGCAATGGATTGCTGCATCCGCACAAAGTACTTGGAGGAGCGGCCGCCCACCGATTTGGTCACCAATACCATGCACAATACGCCCAGCAGAATCACCAAAGTCATCCACACGCTGTAGTAGAGCATGATGGCCAAAATGGTGACGATGGTCACGCCGGAAATAATAAAATTGGGAATGCTCTGGGAGATCATCTGCCGCAGGGTGTCAATGTCGTTGGTGTAATAGCTCATCACGTCGCCGTGATTGTGGGTGTCGAAATATTTGATGGGCAGGTCCTGCATGCCGTTGAACATCTTCTCCCGCATTTTGGCCAGGGAGCCCTGGGTGATGATGGCCATGAGCTGGTTGTAGATGGCGCCGGCGGCCAGGCTGAGCACATAGAGCACAACCAAGATGCCCACCAGGCCCAGCAGCTGGCTGGAGACAGCGGCCCAATCGCCGCTTTGCCAGCTCTCCTCCACCAGGGAGATGACGTTTTGCATGAACACAGAGGGAATGGAGCTAATAATGGCGTTGGCCAAAATGCACAGCAGGGTGACGGGAAGCATCACCGGGTAAAAGCTGAACAGCATTTTAATCAGCCGCAGGAGCACGTCTTTGCGCTGGCCCTTGGGCAGGGGAGCGCCACCTTTTTTAGGCATAGGCATTACGCTTCAACCTCCTTTTCCTGGGTGCTGGCACGGTTCTGGGAGGTGTAGATCTCCCGGTAGACCGGGCTGGTTTCCATCAATTCCTGGTGGCTGCCAATGGCGTCGATGGTGCCGTTGTTCATCAAAATGATCCGGTCGGCATCCTGCACGGAGGCAACCCGCTGGGCGATGATGATCTTGGTGGTGTCCGGAATAAACCGGCGGAAGCCTTGCCGGATGAGGGCGTCGGTCCGGGTGTCCACAGCGCTGGTGGAGTCGTCCAAGATCAAGATTTTCGGCTTCTTCAGCAGGGCCCGGGCGATGCACAGCCGCTGTTTCTGGCCGCCGGACACGTTGGTGCCCCCCTGCTCAATATAGGTGTCGTACTTTTGGGGGAACTGCTGGATGAACTCATCCGCCTGGGCCAGGCGGCAGGCCTCTTCCAGTTCCTCGTCGGTGGCGTTGGGATTGCCCCAGCGCAGGTTCTCCTTAATGGTGCCGGAGAACAGCTCGTTCTTCTGCAGCACCACGGCCACCTGGTTGCGCAGAGTGTCCAGGTCGTAGTCCCGCACATCCACGCCGCCCACCTTGACGGTGCCTTCGGTGGCGTCGTACAGGCGGGGAATCAGCTGGACCAAGGTGGTTTTTGAGGAGCCGGTGCCTCCCAGCACGCCGATGATCTCCCCGGATTTTATATGCAGGTCGATGTCGGACAGGGAGTTGCGGTTGGCTTTTTTCGAGTATTTGAAGCTCACGTGGTCAAAGTCGATGGAGCCGTCCTTCACGTCCAGCACCGGGTGTTCCGGGTTGTGCAGGGCGCTTTCCTCGTTGAGCACTTCCACAATACGCTCGGCGGACTCGGCGGACATGGTGATCATCACGAAGATCATAGAGAGCATCATCAGGCTCATAAGGATCTGGAAAGAGTAGGTGAGCAGAGAGGACATCTGGCCCACGTCCAGGTCCAGGCCCTGGCTGGTGATGACCGTGTAAGAGCCAAAGGACAGCACAAACACCATGACGCCGTAGATGCAGAATTGCATCAGCGGGTTGTTCAAAGCCAGAATGCGCTCGGCCTTGGTGAAGTCCTTCTGCACATCCTCGGCGGCGTAGTCAAACTTTTTCTTCTCGTAGTCCTCCCGCACGTAGGCTTTCACCACCCGCATGCCCCGGATGTTCTCCTGGATGGAGGCGTTCAGGTTGTCGTACTTGCGAAAGACCCGGCGGAACAGGGGCATGGTCTTTTTTGTGACAAAGAACAGGCCAATGCCCAGCACAGGGATGGTCACCAGGAAGATCAGGGCCATTTTGCCGCCCATGACAAAGCCCATCACAAAGGAGAAGATGAGCATCAGGGGGCTGCGCACGGCGGTGCGGATGATCATCATGTAGGCCATCTGCACGTTGGTGATGTCGGTGGTCAGACGGGTGACCAGGCTGGAAACCGAGAACTTATCGATGTTCTCAAAAGAATAGCCCTGGATTTTGTAGAACATATCCTTTCTCAGGTTGCGGGCAAAGCCGCAGCTGGCGGTGGAACAGGCCTTGCCGGCCAGGGCGCCAAAGGCCAGGGAGAGCCCTGCCATGACGATGAGCACGGCCGCATACCCCAGCAGGGTGGGCATGTCGATGCCCATTTGAATTTCGTTGACCAGATTGGCGATGATGAAGGGGATGATACATTCCATAATGACCTCTCCGGTAACCAGTACCGGGGCCAGAATGGAGGGCTTTTTGTACTCCCGAATGCTTTTCGCCAGAGTTTTGATCATAAAAACCCTTCCTTTCCTTACAGTGTGTGCGTTGCTGCCGGCGGGCCTGCCCCGGCCCCGGAAAAAAGAACCGCCCTGCCGGCAGCTGCGCCGGCCGGGCCGTTCCCGGCAGCCCTCCCTAAGCCTCGCGCCGGGCGCGAAGGGAGAGGGTCCATAGAGGATGATTGTTAGGTATCGAACTAATTCTAAGGCATATTTTTTTCTTTGTCAAGTGGTCTTTCGGAAAAATCCACCGGGTTTTCCAGCAGGGGGTAGAGGGGGGCGGCCGGCCGGGGATCGGGTGGCAAATCTTGACAAGAGAACAGGCCAATGCTACAATCTAAACTATATATTTCACGGATGAGGGCCGAATTAGGGCGGGACAGCAGTGGCTGGCGCCTTTTTTTTGCCCCTTTTCCCAAAATTACAGAGGAGGTAAGGAGATGGAAGACGCCCAAAAGACACAACTGTTTGAAACCATGCCCATCCCCCGGGCGGTGATGAAGCTGGCCATCCCCACGGTGCTCAGCTCTCTGGTGATGGTTTTGTACAACCTGGCGGACACCTATTTTGTGGGCATGCTCAACAATGCAGTGGAAAACGCGGCGGTCACATTGGCGGCGCCCCTGCTGCTGGCTTTCAACGCGGTGAACAACCTGTTCGGCGTAGGTTCTTCCAGCATGATGAGCCGGGCCTTGGGCAAGAAGGACTACGACACGGTGTATCGGAGTTCCGCCTTTGGTTTTTACTGCTCTGTGCTGGCAGGGCTGCTGTTTTCCGTGGCGTACACCGTATTTCAGACCCCGCTGCTGACGCTTTTGGGCGCCAACCAGGAGACCATGGCCGCCACGGTGGGCTATGCCCGTTGGACGGTGACCTTTGGGGCGGTGCCCTCCATTTTAAATGTGGTGCTGGCCTACCTGGTGCGGGCGGAGGGATCTTCCATGCACGCCAGTATCGGCACCATGAGCGGCTGTTTCCTCAACATCCTTTTGGACCCGGTGTTCATTCTGCCCTGGGGGCTGAACATGGGGGCAGAGGGTGCGGGGCTTGCCACATTCCTTTCCAACTGCGCGGCCTGCCTGTACTTCTTTGTGCTGCTCTATATCCGCCGGGGGCGCACCTATGTGTGCGTCCATCCCAAGATGTTCGGCTTTAAAAAGCACATTGTGCTGGGCGTGTGCGCGGTGGGTATTCCCGCCTCCATCCAGAACCTGCTGAATGTAACGGGCATGAGCGTGCTGAACAACTTCACCGCTTCCTTTGGCTCCGACGCCGTGGCGGCCATGGGCATCTCCCAGAAGATCAACTCCGTGACGGTGCAGATTGCGCTGGGATTGTCCCAGGGCATCATGCCTCTGGTCAGCTACAACTATGCCAGCGGCAACATCAAGCGGCTGAAGAAGGCCTTTTTCTTCACGGCCCGCATTGCGGTGGTGTTCCTGGTGATGATGGCAGTGGTCTACTACCTGGGCGCGGATTTGTGGGTGCGCCTGTTTATGCAGGACCAGCAGATCATCGCCTATGGCGCCCGGTTCCTGCGGGGCTTCTGTCTGGGCATGCCCTTTATGGCCATTGACTTTTTGGCGGTGGGCGTGTTCCAGGCCTGCGGGTTGGGCAAAAACGCCTTCCTGTTTGCGGTGCTGCGCAAGGTGGTGCTGGAGATTCCCGCCCTGTTTATCTTAAACGCCCTGTTCCCCCTGTACGGCTTGGCCTACGCCCAGTGCATCACGGAAATGGTCCTGTGTGTGGCGGCCATTGTGGTGCTGGCGCGGCTGTTCCGGAAACTGGAGCAGCGCTACCAGAAAAAGGGCACAGACCCCCGTCCGGACCCCCGGCCGGATTTTGAACCGGAGGAGCGCTGAGGCGCCGGCACGTTTCTGAACAAGAAAAAACAGCCCCCGGCGGGGGAGCACAGGCTCCGCACCGAGGGCTGTTGTGTTGCAAAGAGGTTGGGGCCGTTTATCCTTCTTTCTTGGAGCAGGCGGCACAGTTGTGAGAGCAGCCCCACAGCCGGTCGGCAGTGGGCGTCCAGTTGTCGGCATAGGGCTTGCACTTGCCGTACAGGTTATCCACGTCTTCGGGGGACTGCATGTCTGTGGACTTGGCGCCGGACTTCTTCACCATGTCCCGGAGTTTTTCCGGGTTTTCCAGCATGGGACAAGGGCGCAGCATGTTGTCGTTGAAGGGCTGGCCGTCGTGGTAGGCCATGAACAGGGGGGACTGCAGGGCCTCCAGCAGCGTCTTGTCGTACACGCTGGAATCGGAGTAGTGGATAAAGGCGCAGGGCTCCATGTCCCCGTTGGCGTTGATGTGCAGGTAGCGCCGGCCGCCGGCAATGCAGCCCTTGACGAACTCGCCGTCGTTTTGAAAGTCCAAAGCGAAGATGGGCTTGGTCTCCCGGAAGCCCCGGATGCGCTCCACCATCTTCTCCCGCTGTTCGGGGGTGGGCAGCAGCTCGGGCACGGCGTCGTTGCCCACAGGCATGTAGTGGAAGTACCAGGCGAACTTGGCGCCCCGGGCCACCATGTCGTCGATAAACGCCTCGGAGCTGATGGAGTCCAGGTTCTGGCTGGTGTAGCAGCAGGAGATGCCGAAGGGCAGCTTGTGCTCTTTGAGCACCTGCATAGCCTTCATGACCGCCTGGTAAGTGCCCTGGCCCCGGCGGCTGTCGGTGGCCTCTTCAAAGCCCTCCACGCTGATGGCGGGAACGAAGTTCTTCACCCGCAGCATCTCCTGGGCAAACTTGCCGTCGATGAGGGTGCCGTTGGTAAAGGCCAGGAACATGCAGTCCGGATGCAGTTCGCACAGGCGGATGATGTCGTCCTTGCGCACCATGGGCTCGCCGCCGGAGAAGATGTACATAAAGGTTCCCAGTTCCTTGCCCTGCTGGATGATGTTGTCCATGGTCTCCAGGCTCATGTTCAGCTTGTTGCCGTATTCCGCAGCCCAGCAGCCGGTGCAGTGCAGGTTGCAGGCAGAGGTGGGATCCATCAAAATGGCCCAGGGAATGTTGCAGTTGTACTGGGCCATGGCCTTTTCCTGGCGCCCAAAGCCGATGAGGGAGGTGTTTACAAGGAAGTTCTCAAAGAACGTTTTGCGCACCTCCGGGTCCAGATCGGTCCACAGGCTCATAATGAGCTTATACCAGTTGTTGTCCGGGTTTTCCAAAATCTTGTGGAACACCCGGCGCTGGCTGGGCAGGGTGTTGTCCTTGTCAAATTTGTCCGCCCAGTCCAGCAGCTTGGGCAGGCTCTTTTCCGGATTCTCGTCCAAGTAGTGCAGGACCTGCTTGACAGCAAAGGATTGCAGGTTTTCTTTCATGTTCTTTTCAGCCATAGGGAATCGTTCCTTTCTCTTTTGTAAAGTAATGGTGTAAAATCAGTGCTCCAACAGGAACTGACAAATTTCGACGTTGGGACTAGTATAGGGCAAAAGGAAGAAAAATGTCATGGGACAAAAAAGGCAAGGTGAGTAATTTTTCGACAATTTGAAAAAGTGTTACCTTTTGGGACACTTGCAGGAATTTGTCCCTTTCCTACAGAGGGAAGATCCGGTATCTTTAGTATATAGGAAGCTTTCCGCGCTTGCAGACGCGGAGGTTCGCGAAAGGCGTGACCTGATTGTGAAAACAGATTTGACACGTGTGCTGGTGGAATCCACCGTCCGCAGGACGCTCAAGGAAATGGAAGGATCGCCCAAACGGGCGGTGCGCAATTTGGTGGACTTAGGGCTGCAGTTTTCCAGCGGCCGGTTTCAAACCCGGCTGCTGGCTACGGCCCAGAGAATGCTGGGCAATTCCAAAAGCGCCTATTATGACTTGGTCCGGCATGTGGCCACCCATGTGGACCATGAGATCATCACAGGGTTTGGGGTCAACTTGGGCTACAACAGCTGCACCAAGGGCGCCCGGCTCATCCGGGAGACCGAGGCGCAGCGGGGGTTCAACATCCCCTGGGCGCTGCACCTGTTTATCAACGAGGAGAAACTTCATGCAGAGCCGGAGTTCTACCCTGCCTTGCTGCAGGAGAGCAAAAGTTTGGGCATTTACACCTATCTGCTGTTTGCCCAAGGGGATCCGGAGGACCTTTTCCCCCTGTTGGAGCAGGAGCCGGACTGCGCCTTTGTGCTGTTTGTGCAGGGAGAGCAGGTGACCGACTCCTTCCTGGAAAAGCTGCGGCATGCCAACCATGTGATGGTTTCGGTGAAAGCCGGCGGGAAGATGCTCCAGGCCTGCCGGCGGCTGCAGGCCCAGGGCCGCCTGTATGCGGTCCACGACCGGTATACGGAAGACAACAAGGGCCGGGTTCTCAGCGGCCAGTGGCTGGCCTCTGTTTTGCCGGCCCAGCCGGTGTTTGCCTTTTTGCAGCGAGATCTTTCCTGCGGGCCGGAGACGCGCCAGGAAGTCTACCGCTATGTGACTCAGGTGCGGGACGGCCAGCAGTATCCGCTGGTGTGTATGGAGGTGGAGGAGGATTCCCTGCTGATTGACCAGGTGATTTCCGAGGGGGAGTGCCTGGTGGGGTTTGGCGGAGACGGCAGCCTGCGCACCCACGAGGGATTCCGCAAGGAGGAAAAGTTCAATATTTTCCACCATTTCCTGGAGGAGGTTTTGGGAATAGCCTCGCCTAAAACTGCGCCCCGGCTGGTGCGCTCTTAAAAGCGGGTCGGGGGAGCGCTTTGGCGTGTGAGGGGTAGGAAGAGAGGAGAAAAAACGTGGGTAGAACCGTTGTGTTTACGGTGCTGGGGTATCTTTCCGGCAGCCTGCTGTTTGCCAGGTATTGGGGAAAGTGGTGCCGTGGAAGGAACGTGGTGGAGGAGAGCCCGGACCAAAATCCAGGCACGTTCAACGCCTTTCAATACGGGGGTTTTGTCTGTGGAACCCTCACTTTGTGCGGGGATCTGCTGAAGGGGTTTCTGCCGGTGTTCCTCTACTGCCGGGAGAGGCCCTGGGAGCTGGGGCTGGCCCTGGTGCTGGCGGCTCCGGTGTGGGGGCATGTTCTGCCCCTCTATCACGGGTTCCGGGGAGGCAAAGGGGTGGCTGTCACCTTTGGATGCCTGCTGGGACTGCTTCCAAAGAGGCGGCCCCTGCTGCTTTTGGCCTTTGTCTTTTTGTTTTTCTCGCTGGTGGTAAAAATCACGCCCAACTACCACCGGACCTTGGCGGCCTATGTGGCGGCCGCTTTGGGCATGGTGCTGTTTGTGCCCGACCCTGGGGTTGCATTGGGGTTTGGGCTGATTTCCGTGGTGGTGATTGGCAAGCTTTTGCACAGCACGGAGCGAAAAGAGTCCTGTAAGGTGGAGATTGTATGGAAGCGCTGATTTTATCTTGCGGCACAGGGGGCGGCCACAACATGGCCGCCAAGGCCATGGCGCAGCAGCTGCAGCGGAGAGGGCACACCGTCACCCAGATGGATCCCTACCAACTGGTGAGTCAGCGCACGGCGGACCGGGTAGGCGCGCTGTACAGCGGTTTGGTGCAGCGCTCCCCCCGGGGATTTGGCGTACTCTACTCCCTGGGAGAGGCATATCGGAAACTGCCGGTGCGCTCGCCGGTCTACTGGGCCAACGGCCGGCTGGCGTCTGCTATGGAGCGGTATTTGCACGAGCATCGGTTTGACTGCATTGTGATGACCCACATGTATGCGGCCCACATTTTGGCCCATGTACAGGGACCCCTTCCCCCTACGCTGCTCATTGCCACCGATTACACCTGCATTCCGTTTATGGAGGAAAGCCGCTGCGACTGGTATGGGGTGCCCTCCCCGGACTTAGTGGAGGAGTTTGTCTCCCGGGGAATTCCCAAGGAGAAAATCTGGCCGGCGGGCATCCCGGTGCGGGAGGAGTTTGGCAGGCAGGAAACCCGGGAAGAGGCCTGTGCCCGCCTGGGACTGCCGCCCCAGAACCGGTATCTGCTGCTGGCCGGCGGGGAGATTGGCGCGGGGCAGATCACCCAAAGCCTGGAAGCGCTGCGGAGCTATGTGCAGGAGCGGCCCGCCTGTCGGGTTCTGGTGATCTGCGGCAAGAACCGGCGGCTCTACGACCAGCTGGTCAAGGAGTGGGGAAAGCCTCCGCAAATGCAGTGGATGGGCTGCACAGAGGACATGGCCGGCTATATGCGCGCCAGCGATGTTTTCATCACCAAGCCGGGAGGGCTTTCTTCCACAGAGGCGGCGGTTCTGGGAATTCCCCTGGTGCATATTACCCCCATCCCCGGCTGCGAACAGCACAACGGCACATACTTTTCCAGCCGGGGAATGAGCGTGCTGGTGCAGGACCCCCAGCGGGAGCTGCTGCTGGCGCTGCAGGCTTTGGGACCGGCGGAACGAGTCCGCATGGTGGCCGCTCAAAAGCGGTATGTACCCGGCAGCGCCGCCGAGGATTTGTGCCGCCTTTTAGAGGAGTCATGCCAAAAAGCCGCCCTGTAAGAAAGACAAAAGAGAGAAAAGGGCCGCTGCCTGAGGCAGCGGCCTTTTTTTGTATGTAGAAAACCACTCGCTAGGCGAGTGGTTCCAGCCTGTCGAAAAAGTCCAGCGAAAGCTGGGCTTTTTCGACAGGCTGCCCCGTCCTATGGGACGTGTTTTGTCGATTCTTGTGGAGAACCCTATATTTTTATTGTACCACAGATAAAAAGAAAGCTATAACGATAGCTGTTGTAGCTTAACCATATCAGACGACTTTTGCCTATTAGAACTGTTGGTTCATCTCATACTCCGCTGCCACATTTTCCTCCACATCGTTCTCGGTGGAATCCATTTGGGGCTGCTGAGTAAGGATAAAAGTTTCCAGCATCTGGATGCGCTGATTCACCGAGGCGATGATGATGATAGCTTCCACCCGCTCTTTGCCGGTGAGTGCTTCCGTCTTCCTAGAAAGGCCAGAAAGAAACTTTTTAAAAGGATCTGCTTAAAACGGTTGCCTGGGTGATGATATCCCCCAAACGGTCCCCTGTCACACGGTATTCCAGGGCATCGTCCGCAGAGTCGAAAACGCAGTCAGTCCCCTCCTGATTCCAGAGATAGGCGGTGATTTTGTCGTCCACCCCATAGCGGATGATTCCGAAGTGGACGCCCTTCCACTCCAGTTCAAGCTCG
The DNA here is from genome assembly GCA_904374805.1 of uncultured Neglectibacter sp. Taxonomy (GTDB): domain Bacteria; phylum Bacillota; class Clostridia; order Oscillospirales; family Acutalibacteraceae; genus Acutalibacter; species Acutalibacter pullicola. The sequence continues at coordinate 2,875 of CAJFEW010000034.1, read as the reverse complement.
GCACCCCACTGGAGGCAATTTTTGAATTCAGCGATGGTTTTAAAACGGTTTTCCTCTGGTGAGTTAAACAGCGGAATAAACGGTTTCATGATGCCTCCTCCATATACTTTGAATTCTGGAATAGTACCATCCCGGGTTTTTGGGGCGTTCCCCAATTGAGATAATGGTTTTCCCAAGTGATGTCGTGATCGTGTGGGATAGAATACTGGACGAGGTTGCCATGATGGATATGATGGCGTTCTGAAATTGTCAAGCCATCTTCGCCAAACTGTACCTCCATTTGCAACGCTATGCTTGTTCACGCCGCTTTGACAAAGAAAAATCGACACTCGGTTTGAGTTCGAGCGACGAATTAGATGTCGTCCAGAAAGGGAGGGGCAAGACGGAAAATGCTAAATGGTTCTGTCTAAGACGTTCACCTGGGTGAGTACATCCCCCAGACGATCTCCTGCCACACGATATTCCAAAGCGTCATCTGCAGAGTCGAAAGCTTGGTCGGTTCCCTCCTGGTCCCAGAGGTAGGCGGTGATTTTGTTGTCTACCCCATAGCGGATGATTCCGAAGTGGACGCCCTTCCACTCCATTTCAATCTCGCCGCCCCGCTGAATACAGTCTTTGAAGTCAGCGATACTTTTAAAACGATCGTCCTCAGGTGAGTTAAACAGCGGAATAAACTGTTTCATATGGTTGCCTCCATATACTTTGAATTCTGGAATATTACCATCCCAGTAATTTTGGGGAGTTCCCCAATTGGGATGATTGTTCTCCCAAGTGATGTCGTGATCATGTGGGATAGAATGCTTGGCAGGGTTGCCATGATGGGTATGATGGCGTTCAGAAATCGCCAAGCCATCCTTCCCAATTTTTGTCTCCCGTTGATTTCCGTATTTGTCTACCGTGCGATTGATACTTCCCGGTTTTCCTACGAATCGTTCATCCTTAGGTTTTGCAGGTTTCCACTTGCCTCCATAGGCGCTTCCCGACCCCTTTTTCTGCCAGTAGCTTTGCACAAAGCCTAGCTTTTTCACTATTATACCATGAAATCCCTGTCCCTCAATGCCTTTTTCCTTCTGAAGGGATTGCCAAGAACTGGATTCGTAAGAAACCGTTACGATGTTTCCCTCCATTTCTGGAAAGGGTTGGTGGTAACAAAGAACGACAGTTGGCTCGATACGTCGCAGCATTCTGGAATATTTCCCCGGAACCGGCCTCAAAATCGTCCACGGGGGCGACTTCCTCCTGGGCTGCGGGTTGTTCCTCCAGTTGGAATTCGGGACTTTTCTGGGCCTCCTGGGGGGCAAACTCGTCCTGGATTTGTTCTTCCATTTCTTCGTCCTTATCTTGGTCATCCGATTCTTCCTCGTCCTCCTGTTCCTCCGGGCGGCTGGCCTGGTACTGGGCCTCGTCTTGTTCCAATTCTGTTTCAATCAACCCGATGACAAACTGTTTCTGCGTCATGTGGTTTTGCTCCAGATAAGCTTTCACACGCTGAAACAGGCTGTCCGGCACTTGGAAAGCCAGGGTTCTCATACGTTCCATATTCTTATCCTCCTGTGTGATTTGAATTTTGGGATGCAGCTCGTTGTCCACAGCCTGGGTGATGAATTCACCCATGGTCATGCCGTGGGCCTCGATGTAGGCTTTCACTTCGGCATGTAACTCCGCAGGGATTTTTACGGTGATACCCTTCATGTCAGGCACGGGGTTCTTCCTCCTTTATTTGGTTTTGGATAGCCTGGAGGAGCAAGTCCTCCAGGGGGATTTCCAGTTCCGCCGCCCGGTCCAGGAGGGGGGCGTACTGGGCTTCGGTTAATTGGATGGTATAGGTGGTGTCCATGGGTTCATCTCCTTCACGTCATTCCCATGCCAGGTTCCTGGCTCTCGCTTAAGAATTCTTCCGGGTCGACATTCCACAGGTCGCAGCCAAGCTCGATAGCCTCATGACCAGTGGGAAGGTTCTCCTGGATCACAGTCCCGTTTTTGTAGGTGCGCTCCCCGCAGTTGTAACCGATGTCCTCATCCGCCCAGACATGGCGAATGGACACCGTGGGAAACATCTCAGAGAGTTTCTCCATGACCGGTTTTGGCGCATTCCAGGCTGTCAGAAAGGACAATCTGTCGTTCGTAAATTCCGCACTTTCCACTTGGTGCCCCAGTTTTGAATGCGCCACTCATACCAAGTTGGGCATCCGTATTTCTGAATGTTTTGATACGCTTGTTTCCCCAAGGCCCATTCCTCCCGGCCAATCTCCAGGTGGACGGCGAGGTAGGCTGGTTCCATCTCGGTGTGTAAACCGGTAACCGCCAAAAACGCCATATATTTCTTGAAGCCCGCAGTGGTGCGTGAACCAGCCTCTATCTCCAGTTCTGGGGGCATGGGGATCAGCTTGTCAAAATCCATGAGACCATTTTCTCCCTGGATGGTAGAGAAAAGACGGCTGACCTGGTCTTGGTCGCCGTCAAAGGAAAGAATGTTCTTGACGTAATTTGGCATGGAAAACCTTCTTCCAGAAAACGGTAGGCGGTTAGCCCTCCCGCAAGCGGAGGGGTCGTCCTCCATAAACCGAGAACGAAATTCTTTTGGGGAATAGCCACAAGACTATTCCTGCCCTCCGAAAGGGGGGGATTCCTATGTACATGACGCTCGCTGACTTTTGCCAGGTGATGCTCATGCTCATCGCGTTCGCAGGGTTTCTTTGGACCTTGTGGACGTACTGGAATAAAAGAAGATGACCGCCCCCAGCCAAGGAATGCGGTCATCTTCGATGAACCATTTTGAGGGCTAAACCGTCTTACCGGCAGGCTCTCTTCCTATCTCTATTATAGCTCCAAATAGGGGCAATGTCAACTGGTGCCAGCCCTGTGGGGCTGGTTC
>CAJFEW010000033.1 GCA_904374805.1 uncultured Neglectibacter sp. | reverse complement strand
TCGCCGTAACCCTGCGTTTACATGAAAAAGGGAACAGCCATCTTTCCTGGGTGGCTGTTCCCTTTTGTCTACTGCGTTGCTGGAGTTGACGCTTACCTTTTTTCTATTCTCTCACCGCTCACAACCATTGTACAAAAGCGGTTTTTTGATCCGAGCGATATCCAGCTTTCTCGTAAAAAGCCAATGTGGATGGTTTTTTACTTCCTGTCAGGAGCATAAGCTTGTATGCATTTTCCTGTACAGCTAAAGTTTTTGCAAAACGCAAACAGGCGCCAGCCAAGCCGCGGCCTCGATTCTTTTTGTCCGTTACCACATTTTCAATCAAACCGTAAGGCCGCCCCTCATGGGTCAAATTGGGCACTAACACCAATGTGCAAGTGGAAAGCAGCACACCATCTTCTTGAGCGACAATCACATGCATGCCAGGTACCTTTTGCATTTGTTCCCAGATTCCTTGGGCAAAGGGGCCATCCTCTACCCAGCCACCTGGATGAAGCTGCCGGTACAAGCCCAAAAGCTGAGGCAGTTCTTCCCGGCGAATCTCTCGTATTTCCATAGCTTTTCCTACTTTCTGTTTTTGGCAATCACAACAAAGCGATGCTCTCGATTGGGAATAAACTGGTAGCGTTCCAACTGGCTTTGAAGCCCCAACAGCGCCTCTTGGCATGTTTCTACAGAAAAGTTGGGAAACTCCCATGGACACACGCTTGCGTGAAATACCACCGCGCCCACATCCAGAAATTTGCTGGCTGGGTAAGCCTGATTGCTGTACATCACCCGGAAACCCTCTTCGCGAAATTTGGGAAGCTCATTTTCCAGGTTAAATCCCACATAGTTTCCTGCAAAGCCCGGGCACAATGTCTGCACCAGATGCCTGTCGTTCTCGCCCCCCACTTGCTGGGTAACGAAAAAACCGTTCTTCTTTAAAATCCGCCGAACCTCTCCCAGATCATAGCTTTCATGACGGTTGATAATAAGGTCAAAGCTATCGTCCGGAAAAGGCATACAGGGATGTTTCTCGCTGTCGTATTCTTGGACGGTAATACCTAACGGGCTCAGCTTTTTCCGGCAGAGCGCTAGATTGGGAGCCCAGCCTTCGGTAACACTGGTTAACTGGTAAGGATGGCCCAGGGTCAGTAAGAATTCACCGCCACCTGTGCCCATATCCAACAGCCTCACTCCTGGGCGAAGGAATTCTTTCACTTTCTCTCTGTAGTCCCAAGGAAGCGGCTCCACCGTATAGCGTCCTTCCAGATGAGAAAAGTCCCAGCCGGACATGCCGCGGCTTTCCTCCTCTTTCCACGAATGGTATAGACCTTTTTGCTGCATAGTGTTTTCCCGTGTCACGTGTTTTTGTCCACCTGATGGAACTTCTTCAGATTTCCCTGTTTTTGGTGACGCCGGCTCAGCTCTGCCTCAACCGCTTCGAAGGGGATTCCCTCATTTACCATAAGGACTGTCAAATGGTAGAGCAAGTCAGAAAGTTCACCCACAGTGTCCTCCTGTTTTCCGTTTTTGGCAGCGATAATGACCTCGCTGCACTCCTCCCCACATTTTTTCAAAATCTTGTCCAAGCCTTGTTCGAACAGATAGCAAGTATAGGATCCTTCCGTCTTTTCCTGACGCCGGCTTTCTACGGTCTCATAAAGTTCCTGCAAAATATCCATCTGCATCATTCCCCTTTCAGCGAGGCTTCCCCGCGAAGTTTTTTATAAAAACAACTGTGGCTGCCTGTATGGCAAGCGGCTCCCTTCTGCTTGACACGCAACAGCAGCGTATCGTCGTCACAATCTGCATAAATACTGACAACTTTTTGGGTGTTGCCCGAGGTTTCCCCTTTGTTCCAAAGAGACTTACGACTGCGGCTGTAAAACCAGGTGTATCCCGTTTCCAAAGTTTTTCGGAAGGATTCTCGATTCATATACGCCAGCATAAGAACCTCTTCCGTGTTGTCGTCCTGTACAATGGCGGGAATTAAGTCAGACTTGCGGAAGTAAAGTTCTAATTCGTCTTCCGGAAGCTTCTCCGCGCCGTCTTTCCCAGAAATTTTCCGGCAAGCCGTAATAGCCGTGCGCAGATCTAGGGCGCCTGTGTAAATGGATTTGCCTGCAATGGCCCCATACAGCCCCAAATCGTACAGGTTCACAATATCCAGAAGGCTGGACACTCCCCCACTGGCAATAATGTGGCAGTGCACGGCTTGATTCAATTTGTCCAGCATAACCAAGTTGGGCCCGCTCATGGTGCCGTCCTGGTGAATGTCTGTGCAGATTAAGTACTGCACACCCAGCGCTTCCATTTCCTTTGCAAAGTCCAAGTAATCCACCTGGCTTTGTTCCAGCCAGCCTTCCGCGGCCACTTTTCCCTGCAAAGCGTCAATTCCCACAGCAATATGCTTATCGTAACGGCGCACCGCCTCCCGCACAAAACTGGGGTCGCGCAAAGCGGCGGATCCTAAAATCACACGGCTGACTCCACGGGAAAGATACTCTTCCACCGTAGCCAAATCACGAATGCCGCCTCCGACCTCCACATGCAGGTCCGTCTGTTCTACCACCTGAAAAATCAGAGAGGAATTGACCGTCTTTCCTTCTTTGGCCCCATCTAAGTCCACCATGTGCAGCCAATGGGCCCCCTGCTCTTGAAAATACAGAGCAGTTTCCAAGGGATCCGGCGCCACCACTTCTGCGGTGTTGTAGTCCCCCCGGAACAGACGAACACACTTTCCTTCATGCAGATCAATTGCTGGCAATAGAATCATAGAACCAATCGCTCCCCTCTTTTTTCCTGGACAATCAACGTACCGGCCTTTATAAAACGCCTTTGGAGGATAGAAGGATGTTGCTATCTGCCTCCATCGATACAGCCTCCCGCAAAGCATGCGCCACTGCTTTAAATACAGCTTCAATCATATGATGGGAATTTTTTCCATATTCACATCGAATGTGTAAGGTCAGCCCAGCGTTTACCGCAAAAGCGCGAAAAAACTCTTCTGTCATGCAGGTGTCAAATCCCCCCACTCTCTCCTGGGGGAATTCCCCTTGAAACACCAAAAATGGCCGCCCACTGATATCTGCCGCAGCAAATGCCAGCGCTTCATCCATGGGAATAAAAGCGTGGCCAAACCGGCGAATGCCCCGTTTTGTGGGTAAAGCCTGGGCAAAGGCCTGTCCCAACACAATACCCGTATCCTCCACTGTATGGTGGCAATCTACCTCCAAATCGCCTTGCGCGCTCACCTTTAAACCAAATCCTCCGTGGACAGCAAAGGCGGACAACATATGATCAAAAAAGCCAATGCCAGTGGAGATATCCCGTTCCCCACTGTCCAGACAGATTTCAACGGAGATGGCTGTTTCCTGTGTCTGACGCTGCACAGATGCATAGCGGTCCATTCCTTCACGCCCCCCTATTTTCCAAAAATTCCCGGATTTTTGCTAGGACAACCTGGTTTTCCTGGCTGGTTCCGCAGGTAATGCGCACCAATCCTCCCGTATACCGTACGGCAATGCCTTGCTCTCCCAGGTACTGGTAGAGCTCTTTCCCTTCCGCCATGTGCAAAGCGGCAAAATTTGTGGCGCTGGGCAGCAATGTAAACCGATTGGGAAAAACTCGGCACAGCTCTTGCAGGCCGGCTGTCAATTGCTCACGAGAATGTAGAATTTTCTCCAGTGCCTCCCGGATGGCCTGGGGATACCGCAATACCAACGTTCCCAAGCTTTGAGACAGTGTGTTGACGTTATAGGGGGATTTCACAGCCTTCACTGCGTCCACCAAGCGCTTCTGCCCCACCGCAAAACCCAGGCGCAGCGCGGCCAGTCCAAATGCTTTGGAGCAGGTGCGAAGGATCAGCAGATTGTCGTAGGCCTGGCATTCTTCCAGAAGACTCTGATCGGAGAAGTCCATATAGGCTTCATCCAGCACGACCAAAGCGCTTACCCCACGAACCAGACGACGGATCTCTTCTCGAGGGCAAACCAGAGAAGTGGGATTTCCCGGATTGCTGAAAATTAGCAGGCGAACGTTCTCTTGTTCGCAGGTTTGGATAATTTGCTCCACATCTAGGGAGTAGTCTGCCTTCTTAGGAATGGCCACATGACGATTTTCCTGTAAATACCCGTTGAAGGCATACATAGAAAAGTCTGGCTCCAAAGTGGCAAAGGCTTCTCCCCGTTGGAGAAAGGCTGTGAAAAGAACGGTAATCAGCTCATCGGAACCGTTGCCTGCCACCACACACTCTTCCGGCACCTGATAGTGCTCGGCAAAGGCTTTACACAAATCCCGGGCAGCCGGATCCGGATACCGGTTCAAAGAAAGGTGGCCGAGAGTATTCGACCACTCCTCTAGAAAAGAATCTGGGAGAGGCAGAAAGGACTCGTTGGCATCCAAATGGATGCGAAAACCGCCTTCCACAGGCGTATAAGGCTCTAAGTCTTTAATTTTATCGTTTAACGGATACATAAGCGCTTCCTTTCACTCTTCCACCCGTACACGGATCGAGTTTGCGTGGGCTGTAAGCTCCTCCGTTTCGGCCAAACGAATAATGTCATCTGCTGCCTTCTGCAGTTCCCCCTGCGGGTAATAAATAAAGCTGGATTTTTTGATGAAGTCATCCACAGAGAGGGGCGAGAAGAAGCGCGCCGTTCCTCCTGTGGGCAGCACATGGTTGGCGCCGGCAAAATAGTCACCCAAAGGCTCCGGGGAATAGTTGCCCAGGAACACGGAACCAGCGTTGTCCAACCGACCGATGTACTCAAAGGGATTGGCCGCACACACCTCCAAATGTTCCGGTGCCAGCTCGTTGGCAAAATCTATCGCCTCATCCATCGTCTCACAGACAATAACGCCCCCAAACCGATCCAGAGACTCTTCAATGATCTCTCTGCGGGAAAGAGTCTTTACCTGCCGGTATACCTCCTCCACGGTCTTCTCGGCAATCTCGCGACTGGGAGTAATCAGGATGGCGGAGGCCATGCGGTCATGTTCCGCCTGGCTCATCAAGTCGGCCGCCAAATAGCGGGGATTGGCCGTTTCATCCGCCACAATGAGAATTTCACTGGGGCCAGCGATCATATCGATGTCCACTACACCGTACAACTGTTTTTTTGCTGTCGCCACGAAAATGTTGCCTGGTCCCACAATCTTATCAACTTTTGGCACAGATTCCGTTCCCAAAGCCAGCGCCGCCACTGCTTGTGCCCCGCCCATGAGGAACACGCGGTCCACCCCGGAAATGTAAGCTGCCGCCAAGATGGTGGGATCTGGTTTGCCCGTGCGCCCAGGCGGTGTGACCATGACGATTTCCCCCACCTCAGCCACCTGTGCAGGGATTACATTCATCAGCACGGAGGAAGGATACCCCGCTGTGCCACCCGGCACGTATACACCTACCCGGTGCAATCCCCGAACTCTCTGGCCGGTAATCACGCCGTTGGGCATGGGGTCTATGCGGCTTTGCTGCTTTTGGCGCTGGTGGAAAGCACGGATATTTTCCGCCGCCCGCTCCAAAGATGCGATGAAAGCGGGGTCACACGCTGCCGCAGCTTGTTCCAAGTCTGCACGGGAAAGCTCCAAATTCTCCGGAGTCCATCCGTCAAACTTTTTGGAATATTCTTTAACAGCGTCATCTCCCCGCTCTCGGACAGAGGCGATGATCTCTCGCACCGTTTGTTCAATTTCCGGGGAGGTTTGCCCAACCCGACTTTTTAGGTCTTCTACAAATGCCTGGCAAGTTTGCTTATCCCCTTGCACCACCTTGATCATTGCTTACTCCCCCTTTTATACTTCCCGCTCTAAACAAGCGGCCAGATCTTCAATTTCCCGTTTGCGCAGCTTCATGCTGGCTCCATTTACAATCAATCTTGCGGAAACTTGGACAATGGGTTCAATCACTTCCAACCCATTTTCCCGCAGGGTTGCGCCTGTCTCCACAATGTCCACGATCCCATCTGCCAACCCCAAAAGGGGCGCCAGCTCCACGGAACCTTCAATCTTAATGATGCGGACATCCATGGCTTTACTCTCAAAGAACCGGCGAGCCACGTTGGGGTATTTTGTTGCCACAGTTTTGACACGGTAGCCCTCATAAAAGCGAGAGCCCTTCGGCGCTGCCAAAGCAAAACCGCAGCGTCCAAAATTCAAATCCAAAATCTCAAAGAAGTGACTGCCGTGTTCCATGATGGTGTCCTTTCCCACGACGCCTAGATCGCACACCCCATGCTCCACATAGGTGATCACATCGGCGGCTTTGGCCAGCACAGCCTGTAAGGAACCATCTCCTACAGGAAGGATCAAGCGCCGCCCCTTCTCCCGCAAGGCGGAACAATCCATTCCCACCTGCTCAAAGAGCTGCACCGTAGATTTTTCCAACCGTCCTTTTGTCAAGGCAATGCGCAGTGGCTGCATCAATCGATCCCTCCCTCTATGTTCCATTCTCGCGTTTCTTTTCCCACACACAAAACCTTGGGAATTCCCATAGCCCGCCCGTAGCGGAGCGTCTCCTCCTCCGTATCATACACAGAGTTTTCACACACTACGCCTTGGTCCGCCAACGAGCTGACCAGCTGCAATGCCTGCATTTCATAGCCCGGTTCTCCAAATACAAGAACTTGCACAGGCTCCTCCTGGGAAGCGGATACATTCAGGTCTGCAATCGCATCTAAATCTAAAGAAAAGCCAACGGCAGGCAGTGGATCCCCAAATTTTTCACAGAGACAATCATACCGTCCCCCCAGCAGGACCGCATCCCCATGCTGGTGTGTGTAAGCGCTGAAAACCACCCCTGTGTAGTAATCGTTCCGCTGCACCAAACCTAAATCCACCATAAAGCGGTCTCCCAAGCCCAACTCTCCCAACGCCTGGTACAATCTCTTTAGGTATTCCAGAATCTCTCGGGTTTCCCCATCTTGGAACCAGCGTTCCGCCTCATGCAGTGCCTCTTCTCCCCCAAACAGCCGGGGAAGCTGTGCCATCGCCTGTGCGGCGGGAAGGTCGCCCAAGGGATCTAACAACTCTCCTAAAGCAGCATAATTTTTGGATTCAATGGTGTCCCGCAGCTCCTCTTTGACAGAGGGGGTAACGGGAAGCTGGTCTGCTAAAACCTGGAAAAAACGGGCGTGCCCTATTTCCACTCGAAAATCCGGCACACAAGCGGACAGCGCGGCCACTGCCGTAGCAATCCCTTCTAAATCTGCCCGAAGGCCTTGCACCCCCATAAGCTCGATGCCCATCTGCGCCACTTCGTTGCTGCGTCCGGAAAGCTCAGGAAGGTTCCTATAAATACTCTGGTTGTAGTAAAAGCGAAGAGGCTTTTCATGGCCCTGCAAGCGAGAAGCAGCCATCCGCGCAATAGGAAGGGTGGAGTCCGGCCGGAACACCAAAAGCCTGCCGTGATTGTCCGTGCACTTGTACATCTCTTGCTGGGGAATGGCAGCCTCCCCCAAATTGAATACATCAAAATATTCCAATCCCGGCGTCATGACTTCCCGGTAACCCCGCTGTGAAAAAACTTTCGAGAGCTTTGCTTGCACCTGCCGCCTTGCCCGGCACTCTTCAAAAAGCAGATCTCGAGTCCCCTCCGGGGTAATCTTGCTGTATGTCTTCATCTGAACAGCTGGCTCCATCCTCCACACAAGAGAACGGAACTGCCTCCCTTCTTGCTTTAGTGTGCTACTATGATAATATACAAAATTGCCTTTGTCAAGCATTAAAACAGTGTAGTTTGGCTGCTTTCCGGCAGGCCGGAAAGGGCCCCCACTTCGCGCAGCGTGTCAATCACGGCGCTGGAGACTTTGGCCCTGCTTTGCAAGTCATCAATGGAAATATATTCGCCGCCCGTGTCTCGGGCTTCGCGCAAACTGATTGCAGCGGCCTCTCCCACACCGGACAGAGAGGAGAAGGGGAGGCGGATTTTTCCGTCTTCCACCACAAATTTTTTCGCCTCAGAACGATACAAGTCCACAGGGAGAAGAGCAATGCCCCGCGCCAGCATTTCGTTAATGATTTGCAGCATGCCGAACTCGCCTTCTTCTTTGGCGCTCGCCTCCCGGTTTTTGATTTTCACATCCAGATCTTTCATTTTACGGAAGACAGTTTCTTTGCCCCGCACAGCCGAAACGCCGTCAAAGTCATCGCTGCGCACCGTAAAATAAGCGGCGTAATATTCCAAAGGACGGTGCACCTTATACCAACCAAGCCGCAGGGCGGAGATCATGTAAGCGGCCGCGTGCGCTTTCGGGAACATGTACTTGATCTTAAAGCAGGAATCAATGTACCACTGAGGCACATTGTGATCCTTCATTGCCTGAATATGTTCCTGCGTCAAAAGCTTTGTGGCCTTGCCCTTACGAACAATTTCCATGATCTTAAAGGCCATTTTCGGCGCAAGCCCCTTGTTCATCAAGTAGGTCATAATACTGTCCCGGGTACCGATTACTTCCGAAATTGTACAGGTCCCATTTTTAATGAGGTCCTGGGCATTGCCCAACCACACGTCTGTGCCGTGGGACAAACCGGAAATCTGCAGCAGGTCAGAAAACTTGGTGGGGTGGGATTCCTCCAACATGCCCCGGACAAAGCCGGTTCCCAGTTCCGGCAGAGAGAGTGTGCCGGTCCGGATACCGCCCAAGTCCTCCTCGGTAACCCCCAAAGCGGCAGGAGAATTAAACAAGGACATAACTTCCGGGTCGCTCATAGAGACATCCATAACCGGGATACCCGTGTAATCCTCCAGGTACCGGTAAATGGTGGGCACATCGTGCCCCAGCTCATCCAACTTGCACACGTTGTCGTGGATGGAGTGGAAGTCGAAGTGGGTGGTGATATTGCTGTTTTTTTGATCGTTGGCAGGGTGCTGCACCGGGCAGAAGTCGTACACTTCCATGCCCCGGGGAATAACAATCATGCCGCCGGGATGTTGGCCGGTGGTGCGCTTGATACCTGTGCACCCCATAGCCAGCCGTTTTTCCTCTGCTTTGTGCAGCGTAATGCCTTTTGTTTCCGCGTATTTGCGCACATATCCAATGGCGGTTTTATCGGCCACCGTTGCAATGGTGCCGGCCTTAAACACGTTGTCACGGCCGAAGAGCACCTCTGTGTACCGATGGGCGCCAGACTGGTACTCGCCGGAGAAGTTCAGATCGATGTCGGGCACCTTGTCTCCGTCAAAGCCCAAAAACGTCTCAAAGGGAATGGTGTGCCCATCCCGGTCCATGGGAGTGCCGCAATGGGGACAGTTTTTCGGAGGCAGGTCAAAACCGGAATCCACAGAGCCGTCTGTAAAGAATTCACTGTGGCAGCACTGGGGGCAAACATAATGGGGCTCCAAGGGGTTGACCTCTGAAATACCGGACATACTGGCCACCAGAGAGGAACCTACAGAACCTCGCGACCCCACCAAATAGCCGTGTGCTTCGCTGTCCGCCACCAATTTCTGTGCCGTCATGTACAGCACAGAGAAACCATGCTTCACAATGGAGTTTAACTCCTTGTCCAGCCGGTCTTTGACAATTTGCGGCAGAGGGTCGCCGTATTTTTTCTTAGCCCTCTCCCAGGTGATAGAAACCAGCTGCTCCTCGGCCCCCTCAATAAAGGGCGGGAAATTCCCCATGGGGACAGGGCGGATGTAATCAATTTGATTGGCGATTTTGTTGGGGTTTGTCACCACAACCTCAAAGGCCTTATCTTTTCCCAAATAGGCAAACTCTTGAAGCATTTCTCCGGTCGTGCGCATGTAGAGAGGAGCCTGCTGGTCCGCATCATCAAAGCCGCGGCCACCCATAATAACCCGGCGGAAATCCGCATCCTTTGGATCTTTAAAATGAACGTCGCAGGTTGCAACCACGGGCTTTCCCAATTTTTCGCCAATTTTCACAATGGTGCGGTTATACTCCCGCAGCCCCTCCACGTCTGTTTCACCATTGCGCACCATAAACATATTGTTCCCAAGCGGCTGAATTTCCAAGTAGTCGTAGTAGGAGGCAATTTTGCACAGATTGTCGAAAGACTCTCCCTTCACAACAGCTCGGAACAATTCCCCTGCCTCGCAGGCGCTGCCCACCAGCAACCCCTCCCTATATTTGTTGAGAAGGCTTTTGGGTGTGCGGGGATTGCGGTAGAAATAGTGCAGATGTCCCTCCGAAATAAGCCGGTACAGGTTTTTCAGGCCCGTATGGTTCTTCACAAGCAGGATCATGTGATAGGGGCGCAGCTTTTTCGGGTCACTGCCTGCCAAGGCCCCGTTGATTTCGTTCACTCGCTCAATATGGTGGTCGTTCTTCAGCCGTTCTAGGAAATTGAGGAAAATGTCGCCCAACACCGCAGCATCGTCCTCCGCCCGATGATGGTGGAAGGGTTTGAGTTTCAGATAGTTGGCAACGGAGTCCAAGGTGGCCTTTTTCAAATCCGGCAGCAGAGAGCGCGCCATGGTCACGGTGTCAATATAGGTGTTCTCAAAGGGCTTGCCCTGGCGCTGGAGAGCGGCCCGTACGAAACTGGCGTCGAAGGAGGCGTTATGAGCAACCAGAACCGCGTTCTCTCCGCAAAAATCAAAAAATTGCTGCAAAGCCTCCGCCTCTTTGGGAGCCCCCTGCACCATTTCGTTGGTGATGGAGGTAAGCTGGGTGATTTTCTCCGGGATGGGACGTTCCGGATCTACAAAAATATCGAAACGGTCGGTGATCTCCCCGTTATGCAGACGCACCGCGCCAATCTCTGTAATACGATCGTTTTGCGCGCTGAGACCGGTGGTTTCCAGGTCAAAGCAGATAAAATCCCCTTCCAGAGACTGCCCGCTTTCTCCCGACACGGCGGGCACCAGGTCGTTGACAAAATATGCCTCTGTGCCGTAAAGAACTTTAAAATCCGGATCTTCTTTGCGAATTGCTTCCGCTGTATTCATCGCTTCTGGAAAAGCCTGGGCCACACCGTGATCGGTAATTGCCACAGCCTTTTGCCCCCATTTGTGCGCCTGCTTGATCAGATCCGCAGGAGCGGTCATCCCGTCCATATCGGACATGCTGGTATGTAAATGGAGTTCCACCCGTTTTTCCAAAGCGTCATCCACCACTTTTACCTGATCCACCGTGGCAATTGCCCTTGGCCGCAGCACGTTTTCCCGGTCATACTTGTCGTATTCCAAAGCGCCCCGTACCAGCAGGGACATGCCAGCTTTCAGTGTATCCAAAGCCTGGCAGTCCTGGGCGTCCTGAATTACTTTCAGAGTGATGGAACCTGTATAGTCCGTAATATCGATGGAATAGATTTTGCGAGACTTATCTCTGGTTTCTTTGCTCTCCAAGGAAAAAATCTCGCCCCACACCACTAGGTTGCCCATATCCAGGGAGGCTTCCCGCAAGGGCACAATTTTCCCCCTTGGCACAGACCCCACCACCGGCTTCGCCGTTTCTGGAATAATGGAGGGCAAAAGATGCTCCTCGTCGCGCACACTGATTTGCCGGCGGCTGGCCTGTTCCTTTAAAGCTTCTTCGTATTCTTCCAGTTCCCGCACATCCGCTTCCCGCTGACGCCGGATTTGCTCAGTTTTGGCTTTTTCCAGCAAACCGGCTTCTCCTGCTTTTACTGTCAGCCGGCCCGCAAACTCCACAGAGCAGGTCACATCAAACCAATCCTGGATCAGCCGCTGCAGCTTTTCATCTGTGTGCCGGGCAGCTAACAGGTCATATCCCCCATGGGCCAGATGGACACAAAGCTTTCCCTCTTTGTAAACGGCTTCCGCTTGGTTGAAGGTGCCGTTTATGGTGGCATCTTTCTCTTTAAGAGCCGCCACCAAAGATGGCACACAAGCCTCAGAAAAGGCCTCTGCGGGAAAATGAGGCTCTAACAAAACACGGTTCAGCCCAAAAGCAGGGCCCTCCAAAGCCTGTGCCGCCTCTTTAATCTCGCGGTATTCTACAAACGCGGGAAACCGGGCGGCAATCCGCATGGAGCGGTCCTCCCGGTTCAGTAGAATTCCATCTAGTTCCCCCTGCAGCAAATTTGCAGAGAAACTATGGCCGTTCAGTTCCTTTTGAAAAAAATCGCCTAACGTTTTCAATAGCCCCTACTCCTCATTCTGTGGTCCGCAGGAACAGGGCGGCACCTTCCCTACGCCTGTACCTCGTATAGCAAACGATGGGTTAGCCCCGTCTCATCCGCGCACCTGTTTCGAACCCAGTTGGCATAAAAAGTCCTTTTTCCAAGAGAAAAGGAAAAGAATCGTCCGGCTTTTTTACAGCTTGTCCACTTCTTCCAGCAGGGCCGCTAAAAGCTGATCCTCTGGAACCTTCTTTACGATTTTCCCTTTTTTGAAAACCAGGCCTTCGCCCTCGCCGCCTGCAATGCCCACATCAGCCTCTCGCGCTTCACCGGGGCCGTTAACGGCACAGCCCATCACCGCCACAGTAATGTCCTTGGTACAATCTTGCAGCGCCTGTTCCACCTGGTTCGCCAGGCCAATCAGGTCAATTCGCGTGCGCCCGCAGGTGGGGCACGAAACAAAACGCACGCCCTTTTTCAAATCCAAGGCGCGCAGAATATCCGCCCCTGCTTGGATTTCTTCCACAGGGTCTGCCGTGAGGCTGACACGGATTGTGTCTCCAATCCCTCGCTGCAACAAGCTGCCAATTCCCACAGCGGATTTCACCAATCCCATACGGGCGGTTCCCGCCTCTGTCACACCCAGGTGCAGTGGATAGGCGCACTGCTGCGCCATCCGTTCATAGGCGCGCACAGTCAGATCGACCGATGAGGCCTTTAGAGAAATGACAATATCCGTAAAATCAAACTTCTCCAGCAGCTTCACGTGATACAAGGCGCTTTCCACCAAGGCTTCCGGCGTGGGAGCGCCATATTTTGCCAACACATGTTTCTCCAGAGACCCAGAATTGACGCCAATGCGAATGGGAATGCCCCTCTGCCGGCAAGCGTCAGCTACGGCCTTGATGCGGGATTCCTCCCCAATGTTGCCGGGGTTGATACGAATCTTGTCAATCCCTGCGGCAATGGACTCCAGAGCCAGACGATAATCAAAATGAATGTCCGCTACTAGGGGAATGGAGACTTTTTCTTTGATAGCGGGAATAAGCGCCACCGCCTCCCGATTGGGAATGGCCGCCCGCAGGATCTGGCAGCCCGCCTGTTCCAAACGCACCGCCTGGGCCACACTTCCGGGGATATCGTTAGAAGGCGTGTTCAGCATAGACTGGATGGTTATAGGCGCCCCTCCCCCAATGGGCACTTTTCCCGCCATAACTTGCTGGGACTTCCTTCGTTCTGTCATATTCCTACGCCTCCTTGTCACAGTCCTAGAACCGATGTTTTCCTATCCCTGCACAATGCGAAACACGTCGTTAAAAGCAATCACAACCATCAAACCAATAAGCAGCACAAAGCCCGCCGCATGCACGTACCCTTCGTACTTCGCAGGGACCGGATGGCGCGTTACTCCCTCCCAAATAAGGAAGAGCAAGCGTCCCCCATCCAGAGCCGGCAGAGGGAGAAGGTTGACTACGCCTAAGTTTACGGTGATCAACACGATGATCACCAGAATATTGAGGACAGCCTGCCCGAAACTCTGGGATAAACCGGCACTGGCCGCCTGGGTAATAGCCTGCGCAGTACCAATAGGGCCTGCTACGTCGTTTAGGCCAAACCGGCCTGTGACCATACCCTTTAATGTCTCAATCGCCATGCGCACCATGGAGAACGTGTCTGTAGCAGAACGTCTGACCAGACCTAAAAATGTAGGAGCTTCCGGCTCCACATAAAAATCCAAGGAAACCATTTCGCTGCCATCCTCTAGGGTTTCAGAATGCAGCGCAAATGTGCCCAAATCCACACGCTCCCCATCCCGGCGCACCACCATAGAGATCTGGGTGGGATCCGCCAGAGCAAGAGCAAATGTCAGGTCCCGGTCCGTATAGATCGCATAACCGTCAATTTCCACAATCTCGTCGCCGACCTGCGCCCCTGCCGCTTCCAGTGCGGAATCTTCGGTAAATTCTGCAATCTGTGTGGTGGCAAACACGTCTTCCTGGCCTAAAACAATCATCATAAGGAAGAAGCCGAGAACAATGTTAAAGATTCCTCCTGCAGCCACCACAAGAAATCGTTTCCACACAGGCTTGTTGCCAAAAGCATGCGCATCGTCGCTCTCTTCATCTTCCCCCTCCATGGCACAGTAACCGCCAATGGGGAGCAACCGCAGGGAATACTGGGTCTCACCCTTTTGAAAGCCAAACAGTTTTGGCCCCATACCTAAAGCAAACTCGTTGACACGCACACCGGAGGCTTTTGCCAAAAGGAAATGTCCTAACTCATGGAAGAAAATGACAAATCCAAAGAGCAACACGCCAATGACGATCAGCAGTGCCACAAATACGATTTGCAAAGGATCCTCTCCTTTCCAAGAGAAATAATCTGGTCCATGGGAGGACCTTTAGGAAATTACAAAGCTGACCGCACAAAAGCCCGGGCGTCAAGGTCCGCAGTCAAAACCCCTTCCAGGGTTACAGACTCCTTGCAAGCTTGCCGTTCCATCGCTGCCTCCACAAGAGCGGGAATTTGCAGAAAACCAATCTTTCCCTCCAGGAACAGCGCAACAGCCTGTTCGTTGGCCCCATTCACCGCAGCGGGAACCAGCCCTCCTCTCCGCAATGCCTCCCGGCAAAGCTCTAGGCAGGGAAATGTTTTCGGATCCGGCGGGAAAAATGTAAGGCTTTGCAGTTCCCACAACCGCAGTTCTTTGGCAGGGGAAGGGAGACGCCGCGGGTAGGTCAGTGCATACTGGATGGGCACCGCCATATCTGGAACCCCCAGCTGGGCCAAAACCGCATGGTCCGCATATTGCACCATGGAATGGATAATGCTCTCCCGATGGACCACAACCTGAATGCGATCTTCCGGCATGCCAAAAAGCCAAGAAGCTTCCATAATCTCCAGCCCCTTGTTCATCATGGTGGCGGAGTCCACAGAAATTTTAGCGCCCATACTCCAATTGGGGTGACGCAGTGCCTCCTCTCGTGTAACCGATGCCAACTCTTCCCGGGTGCGTCCAAAAAATGGACCTCCCGATGCGGTGAGGATCAATTGATCCACGGCGCCTTTCCCGGGACATCCCTGGAGGCACTGGAAAATCGCAGAGTGTTCACTGTCCACAGGAAGGATAGCGGCTCCCCTGGTTTGAGCAGTTTCCATCACCAGACTGCCGCCGGCAACCAAAGTTTCCTTATTTGCCAAAGCCACATCTTTCCCCGCACGGAGAGCAGCCAGCGTGGGTTCCAATCCCACCATACCTACAACCGCATTTAATACAATATCTGCCGACTCCCAAGCCGCCGCCTGGCAAAGCCCTTCCTTGCCGGAAAGAACTGCAATGTCTGTATCTCGCAGGCTGTTTCGGAGAGAATGGGCCGCAACCTCATCATAGACGGCCACCGCTTTGGGGGAAAATTGGCGGGCCTGCGCTTCCAACAGCGCCACATTAGAATGGGCTGCCAAAACCTCCACCTGAATTTTCTCCCCCTGGGCCAAGAGGTTCTGCACCACATCTAAAGTCTGGGTGCCAATAGATCCGGTAGATCCAAGCAGAGAAAGCCTTCTCATGATACTCTCCTTCCATCATTATGCGCCAACCAAGGGAAGTAATCCCACCAAAAGGTAAACAAAAGGCGCTGTAAAAATCACGCTGTCAAACCGATCTAAAATTCCGCCATGGCCCGGAATGACCTGACCAAAATCTTTAATGTGACAGCTGCGTTTAATCAGGGAGAAGCTGAGATCTCCCAGCATGGAAAGAATGGCACCAAAGAACCCAATGAGAAACAGGACAAAATAGTTGGCCTGCACTTCCCCGTGGTAATAGACCCGAGAGAAAAGAACACCACACAGGAGCATGACAACCACATCCACAACAATGCCGCCAATGGCACCCTCCACGGTTTTTTTCGGGCTAATGCTGGGGCACAGTTTATGTTTGCCGAAAAACGTCCCTGCAAAATAAGCTCCCGCATCGGCTACCCAGGCGGAAAGCACTGCCAACAGCACATAAATCATGGTGTGGCGGCTGTCCAAAGAGCGCAAGGCAACCAGCGTCTGCAAAGCACTGGGAATCATTACCACCATGCTGTACAAGACTCCCACCTCTTTAAAGGTGGTCTCTTTGTGGTAGACAATCATAGCGGAAAAAACCACTAGGGTAAATAAGCAGTACACCACAAATTCAAAATCATTGTTGCAGAACGGAACTGCAGCAGCAGTCAGAAGCGACGGGCCACACAAGAACCATTTGCGGGACAGGCCCAAAGCTTTTACCAGCTCGAACACGGAAGTGGCAGAAATAAGCGCCACCACAATATTTAGCCCCAAAGGAAAGGAACGGTTGAACACGACAAGAGCCGCAAAAAAGAGCACCAAAACGGCGCCGGACAGAATTCGCTGTCTCATAGCAACATCCCTTTACAGGTTGAAATATCTTCTCTGAAAAATGCTGGGGAAAAACCCCGTTGAAAAAAAGTTGAAATGTCTCTCCTAGTATAAAGTGGGGAATTACACCCCGCCGAAACGCCGCTGACGCGAAGCATACACAGAAAGCGCCTGATCCAAATCCCGGGTGGAAAAATCCGGCCAGAGAATATCGAAGTAGACAAACTCCGCATAGGCACTCTGCCAGAGGAGAAAATTGGAAATGCGTTCTTCCCCGCTGGGCCGGATGATCAAATCAGGATCTGGCTGATCTCCCGTATACAAATACTGGGAAAACAGCTCCTCCGTAAGCTCTTCCGGACGTCTCGTTCCTTGGGCCGCCTCTTGGGCAAAAGCCCGAGCCGCTCGGACAATCTCTGCACGTCCTCCGTAATTCATGGCCAAATTCAGCACCATGCCGGTTTTGGGAGCGGAAGCCTCCTCCACTTCCCGGATCAGGACTCTCAATTCTTCTGGAAAGGCAGAGACATCTCCGATGAAACGGACCCGTATATTTTCCTCCATAAAATCGAGCAGCGCCTCTTCCAAGTACTCTTTAAAAAGGCGAAGCAACGCACCCACCTCGTCGGCAGGACGATTCCAGTTTTCTGTGGAGAAAGCATACATGGTCAGGTACTCTATGCCAATTTGCGAACAATAGCGCGTAATGGTTCGAAAATTAGCCGCACCTGCCCGATGGCCGGCAGAACGTGGCAAAAATCGCTTTTGCGCCCAACGCCCATTTCCGTCCATAATAATTCCAACGTGTCGAGGCAGGCGCCCTTCAGACGCCTGCCCATCGGACACTTGTTTTGTTTTAAATAGCAAAGCCCAATCCCCCTAGGCTCAAATGGCCATGATCTCCTTCTCTTTACGCTGTGCGCATTCCTCCGCATTCTTCACGTACTTATCGGTGAGATCCTGGATTTTTTTCTCAGCCTGCTTCAGATCGTCTTCCGTAATATCGCCGGACTTCTTCATCTCCTTGAGCTTTTCGATGGCGTCCCGACGGATAGAACGGATAGCCACTTTGGTCTCCTCGCCCAACTTAGAGACATCCTTGGTCAACTCCTTACGGCGCTCCTCGTTGAGAGGCGGGAACACCAGGCGAATCACCTTGCCGTCGTTCTGCGGATTTACACCCAGATCCGAAGTCTGAATGGCTTTTTCGATGCCACGCAGCACACTCATGTCCCAGGGCTGAATGGTGAGAACCCGCGCCTCGGTAACGGACACCGCTGCCAACTGGTTGATGGGCGTGGGAGTGTCGTAGTAGTTCACCATGATGTGATCCAGAACAGCAGGGTTAGCCCGGCCTGCCCGAATGGCGGCATATTCCTCCATCAGGTGGTCAATGCTCTTATTCATTTTGCTTTCGGCTTTTGTGAATACGTCTTTCATCTCTGCCATGTTACTTCCAGCCTTTCTTTAAAATGATGGTAGTGAGATACGTTTCGGTTTGCTGATTACTGGACAAGGGTGCCCACCTTTTCGCCCGCAACAGCCCGCACAATGTTCTCCGGGTCTTCGATGCTGAATACCAGGAAGGGAATATTCCGGTCCTTGCAGAAAGAGGCGGCGGTCATATCCATCACGCCCAGGTTTTGATTGAGCACGTCCATATAGCTGAGGGTGTCATACTTCTTGGCGTCGGGATTCTTTTTGGGATCACTGTCGTACACACCGTCCACCATGGTGGCCTTCAGGATCACATCTGCCTCAATCTCAGCTGCACGCAGGGCTGCACCGGTGTCCGTGGAGAAGAAGGGGTTGCCCGTGCCGCAGCCGAATACCACCACTCTCCCCTTTTCCAAATGGCGTACCGCCCGATTGCGGATATAGGGCTCCGCCACTTCCTGCATAGCAATGGCAGTCTGTACCCGAACGTCCAGACCCAGCTGCTCTAGCCCATCGGCCACCCCCAGAGCGTTGATCACCGTGGCCAGCATACCCATGTGATCGGCCCGGGTGCGGTCCATCTTGCCGCTGCTGCGGCCTCGCCAGAAATTGCCGCCACCAACCACGATAGCTACTTCTGCGCCCATATCCACAATTTTTTTAATGGGAGCGCAAATATCCAGCACCGTGTCAAAATCAATGCCGTGTCCAGCCTTCCCTGCCAAAGACTCGCCGCTGAGCTTGAGCAAAACTCTTTTATATTTCAGTGCCATGGTATCTCTCCGTTCTACAGATTATATTCGCATTTATTGTACATGAAAACGCCCCGCTTGTAAAGCCATAAGAATTTCTTTTCCAGGAGGAAAATCTTTGCGAGTGCCGAAAAAAGAAAACGCCCGGTCACTACAGAAAAAACTCGCTTTGTACAGGCCCGTTGTTTTCGGACAGAGAAAAAAGTCACGTCCTATTTTTTCGCTCAGCAGATGTGCTATACTGGGCCGAGAGGGAGGGAAAAGTATGAGCAGAGCCATCGGCCAGTGGATCCTTCGCCCGGCGCGCATGGGAGCGCTGGGTCTTGTCACAGGCTTTCTCGTCAAGATGATGGATATCCACTGTTATGCCCAGCATTTTGGCGTGTCAATGAGCGATATCTTCTCCCAGGCGGGAGTGTGGGTGGTGATTGGCGTGGCCATCAGCCTGTACAGCCGGGACAACAGAATCGCCATGGCCAACATATTTCTGTTCTGCGCCGGGATGCTGCTGACCTATTACATTACCGCCGAAGTGACAAACTCCATATACGGCTGGAGCTTTATCAAGGCTTGGGCGGCGTTTGCCTGCCTCTCCCCTCTCATGGCCTACCTGGTGCGGCTGACTTTGCGCCCCGGCGCCCTGGCGCTGGTGGTAAAACTGGGGGTGTTCGCCGGGTATGTGGGGCTGAACCTGCTGCTGGGCAGCTTTCTCCACTATTACGATCTGCCCCTCCTGGCGGTGCTGGCGTACCTGCTGTTTTGGAAGAGGTGGAACAAGCCCTCTGAGGACAGGAAGGCCTAGAACGAAAATCAAGACGCCTATCTATGCTGAAAAGGCACCCGCAAGAGCTTTCACGGACAGTTGCCCGCGCTTTTTCGGAAATGTTAAAACCCGTTGCTTGCGGCAACGGGCGGCGCGGCCTATAATGGGAATGAGAGTTGAACGAAAGGAGGCCGCTCCATGCTCAATGAAAATATCAGGGCGGTTCGGAAATCTAAGGGACTTTCCCAGCAGGAGCTTGCGGTAAAGCTGAACGTGGTACGTCAGACGGTTTCCAAATGGGAACAGGGGCTGTCGGT